>CAXTOE010000013.1:9027-17850 GCA_964245685.1 uncultured Acetobacteraceae bacterium
CTGTTTGCTGCTCCGTCACCCGCTTTTCCTGCTCGACCTGCTGGTGCCGCCGGTGTGCTCCGAGCGGCTGCACGCGGCGCTGCCGGGCTCGCGCCTCGCCCGGCTGGATGGCGGCCACGCCTGCAACGTCACCGATCCGGAGGGTTTCGCCGCGCTGTGCCTGGAGTTTCTGGCATCCTCCGACGCGCCGCCACCATCTCCGCCAGCCGCCGGCTGACCTCCGGGTCGCGCCAGAGCAGCAGGACGCCCGCGAGCAGGCCGCCATGCAGCAGCAGCGCCCCGGCGCCGAGGTGGGTCAGGCTCCAGATCAGCCCGGGCCCGGCGGCCATCGCGGCGCCCGCGGCGGCGTAGGCGGCGAGCCGGGGCAGCGTCACCGGGCCGCCGAGCCGCCACAGCATGGCGGCTACGGCGCCCGACGCGATCAGCGCCTTCAGCAGCGCCATCGCGCGCAGCAGCCGCGCCAGGTCGGGATCGGCGTAGGAGGCCGCCTGCGATCCCTGCGTCGCCGCGGTGGCGAACCCGGCCACGCCGGCGATGCCGACCACGAGCAGCAGTGTCGCGCGCGCTGCCGCTCGCGACGTGAGGTGGTGGGACCGAGCCGGGACGGCTGTCGTCGTCATCTCGACCCTCCGCGATGCGGCGGTCGCCCCGCGGACGGAGACGCCCTCGCGGCTCACGCGGCCACCTCGTCCGCCTTGCGCGCGCTGCGCTCCCCGGGCGGCTTCTCCGGCCCCTCGGTGGTGTCGCGCGCAGTCTGGTGCTCCATCTCGGCGTTGAGCTCGGCGCCGACCAGCACCACCGAGGTGGACAGCCAGATCCAGGTCATGAAGCCGATCGCCGCCCCCAGCGAGCCGTAGGTCTTGTTGTAGTTGCCGAAGTTCTCGACATAGTAGGAGAAGGCGAGCGAGACCAGCAGCCAGCACAGCGTCGCCGCCGCGCCGCCCCAGCTGACCCAGCGCCAGCGCGCCTTCAGCCGGCTCGGGCCGTAGCGATACACCCCGGCCAGGAACAGGCTCAGCACCACGAGCAGCGCCGGCCAGCGTGCCAGCTTGAGCAGCGAGTCGGTGGTCTGGTCCAGCCTGAGGAAGCGCAGCACCGCCGGCAGCACCACGATGCCGGTCATCGCCAGGATCACGAACACCAGGCCGCCCACGGTGAAGGCCAGGGTCAGCACCGTGCGACGCACGAAGCTGCGCTGCTCCTTCTCCTCGTAGACGACGTTGAGCGCGTCGAACAACGCCTTCATCGCCGCGTTGGCGCTCCAGATCGAGGTCAGCAGTCCGATCAGCGCGCCCAGCCCCAACCCCTTGGACGGGCCGGAGGTCAGGGACTGGATCTGGTCGTGCAGGATCTGCACGCCGCCGCCGGGCAGAAAGCCCGACACCACCGACAGGTTGCTGGCGATGGTCCTGGGGTCGGCGATCAGCCCGTAGAGCGAGACCAGGGCGGCGAGAGCGGGAAAGATCGCGAGCAGGGCGTAGAAGGTGACGCCGGCGGCTTCGGCGAGCACACGGTCCTCGGAGATCTGGCCGAAGACGCGCTTGCCGATCTGCCACCAGCCGCGTGCCGGGATCCGGCTCGGCGTGTCGGCGTCGCGTCCCGGATGGTCGGGAGGTGCCTCTCGGTCGGACCGCGAGCCGGCCTCCGGGCGCGCGAGATCCTGTGCGGACGCATCGGCCACCGGCTCGATCCGTGACCCATGGCCCGCGTACGGGATCGCCGCGGTACGTCGGCGGCGCGCCACACGGTAGGGCGGTGCCGCGCCGAGGCGTCGCGCGAGTGAGATGCCGATGGCGCCGAGTGCTGCGACCGCCAGGGCACAGAGGATGATCCAGCGTCGTGCGCGCGTCATGTCGGGCTCGTGGCTCAGGTCAGGCCGTGCAACGTGCGATGGTCGCCCCGGGATGCAGAGGGCGGGCAGCGCCGCGGGTCGGCCTCAGGCGTGCTCGCGCGGCCGGCGGCCCTCGCGCGCGCCATAGAACAGATAGTGCACGAACGGGTTCTCGCCGTGCGCGGCGACGTCCGGATAGGCGGCGGCATACCAGCTGCCGTCGAAATAGCGGTTGGGATTGCGGCCCTCGCTGAAGCCGGTATGGAGGAAGTGCTGCACCGGATCGACGCCGGCGGCGGCGACGTCCGGGTACTGCTCGACGTACCAGTCCGGATCGAACACCAGGGAGGCCTGCTCGATCGGCGCGCCCGTGATGCTCAGGACGGTCTCCGAGGTGTGCTTGAGTGCGGGCATGGTGCCGTTCGCCATCCTGCGTTTGCTCCGATCCTCGCTTGCAACTCTCATGCCTGCTCCCCAAGCTGTGTCACCGGCCGGGCGCTGGCGCCGTGGACCCGGCGGCTCCAGGCTTATCACCTTCCGTTATGGATCTCATGCGAAAATCTGGCGTCATGGCGCCTGCCCACCGGCACGCCGTGGCGATTCGTCAGTGCTGACAGCGTGTTAGAAGCGCCGGACGCGGCGCGCCTGTTCCAGCGCGTCATCCAGCTGCTGCGGGCGGGCGATGCGCGGGCGGCGCCGCTGCTGCCGGAGCTCGAGCGCTTTCCCGACTACGCGGCCGGCTGGCTGGCGCTCGGCGAGTTCCTGCACGCCGCCGGACATCATGGTGCGGCCTGCACGGCGCTGGGTCGTGCGGCGCGGGCGCACCCGCCGTCCTGGGCGGCGGCGCATCGGCTGGGGCAGTGCCTGATCGAGCTGGGACAGCGTCAGGCGGCGGTCGCGGCGTTCGTCCAGGCGGTCACGATCGATGCCTCCCACGCCGAGGCCTGGTACAGCCTGGCGCTGGCGCGCCAGGACGACGCCGACCATGGCGGCGCCGCGGAGGCCTACCGCACGGCGCTGCGACTGCGGCCCACGTTCCACGAGGCGGCGCTGAACCTCGGCGTCGCGCTGCAGGAGCAGGGCAGGCTCGAGGAGGCCCTGGATGCGTATGCGGCTGCGCTCCGCCTGCGCTCAAAGAGTTTCGGACGCATCGCCCAGGCGCTGGTCTCAGGTCGGGTCGGGGTACTGTGGCTCGACCTCGAGGCTCTGCGCCGCCACCTCCTCGGACGCGGCCCCTGAGCGGCCGGCACGGAAATGCTTGCGATAGTGACCGGACTGCGTGAGCAGCACACGCCCGGTCTCGTCGTAGCGGCGCCGGTCGTCGGCGTCGAACGGCTCGCAGACCAGTCGCGGGGCCTCGCGTCGCACCGCGACGCACTGCGCGACCGGCATGCCGCGCGGCAGGACGCCCTGGAACGCCGGATCCAACCAGACCGCCGGGAACAGGATGCCGACATCGTGGAATCGGTCCGCGTCGACCACGCCGCCGAGCAGGCGGAACGGCAGGTCGGGGCGGTTGACCGGATGGGTCACGAACAGCGACCAGCCGGGCTCTAGCTCGACCGTCCAGAAGCTGTTGAACTTGACCACGACCTGACCCGGCCGGTGGAACGGCGTGCCCTCGAGCTGTGCCGGAGCATGGAAGCTGACCGGCGCGCGCGGGTGCAGCGCGACCGAGAGCTCGGGGAGGTCCCAGTCCCAGGACAGGCGCCCGTCGGCGACCGTGACGTCGCAGGGCAGCGGGATGACGAAGCCCTGCGACATCGCGTCGACGAAGGGCGGGCAGTGCTTGACGGTGCGGACCTCGCCCTCGTGCAGGTCGGAGAACGCGGCGCGCGGCATCTCGCGCAGCCAGTCGGGAAGGAAGCTCCTGGCGGGGGCGGGGCGCGGCAGTCGGTCGATCAGCGCCGGGTCGCAGCGGAACGTGATCTGCATCGGCCCATCACTCTTCGTCATCTGGCAGCATCGCCAGCCTGACCGCGTGGCGCCAACCGCGATATTTCCGCGCGCGCGTGTCGGCCGGCAGCGCCGGCCGGAACTGCCGGGCCGCCGACCAGCCGGCGGCGAACTCGCCCGGCTCGGGCAGCAGCCCCGCATCCAGGCCGGCGAGGTAGCCGGCACCCAGTGCGGTGGTCTCGCGGTAGGAGGGGCGCTGCACCTCGAGGTCCAGCATGTCGGCGAGGAACTGCATCGCCCAGTCGCTGGCCGACATCCCGCCATCGACGCGTATCACCAGATCCTCGGCGGGGCGGCCGTAATCGGCCAGCATCGCCGCCAGCAGGTCGCGGGTCTGGTAGCCGATGCTCTCCAGGGTGGCGCGCGCCAGCTCCTTCTTGGTGGTGCCCCGGGTGATGCCGGCGACCAGCGCCCTGGCGCGGCTGTTCCAGTACGGCGCCCCGAGGCCGGTGAAGGCGGGCACCAGGTAGACCGGCTGATCCGGGTCGGCGCTCTCAGCCAGCCGCCCGGTCTCCGACGAGCTCTCGACCAGGCCGAGGCCGTCGCGCAGCCACTGCACGCTGGCCCCGGCGGAGAAGATCGAGCCCTCGAACGCGTAGGTGCGCCGGCCGCGCCGCTGCCAGGCGATCGTGGTCAGCAGCCGGTGACGCGACGGCGTGGGCTCATCGCCGATATGCAGCAGCACGAAGCCGCCGGTGCCGTAGGTGGCCTTGACCATGCCGGGCTCGAAGCAGGCCTGTCCGATCAGCGCCGCCTGCTGGTCGCCGGCGACGCCGCGCACCGCGATCGCCCCACCCAGCAGGTCCGGCACGGTAGTGCCGAAGCTGCCGGCGCAGTCGCGTATCTCCGGCAACAGCGACGCCGGCACTGCGAACAGCCGCAGCAGCTCCTCGTCCCAGCTGCCGCTGCGTATGTCGCACAGCAGGGTGCGCGACGCGTTGGTGGCGTCGATCGCGTGCACCGCACCGCCGCTGAGCCGCCAGAGCAGGAAGCTGTCGACGGTGCCGAAGGCCAGCGCGCCCGCCTCGGCCTGGGCGCGCGCGCCGGGCACGCGGTCCAGGATCCAGCCGATCTTGGTCGCCGAGAAGTAGGGGTCGAGGCGCAACCCGGTGCGCTCGGCGATCAGGGCCGCGTGCCCTTCCGCCTCGAGCGCCTCGCAGCGATCGGCGGTGCGACGATCCTGCCAGACGATCGCGTTGAAGATCGGACGACCGCTGGCACGCTCCCAGATCAGCGTCGTCTCGCGCTGGTTGGCGATGCCGAGTGCGGCGATGTCGCGGGCCCGCAGCCCGGACTGTTCGAGCGCCGCCCGCGCGGTGCCGAGTGCGGTGGCCCACAGCGGCTCCGGGTTGTGCTCGACCCAGCCCGGATGCGGGTAGATCTGCGGGAACTCCTCCTGCGCGCTGGCCACCGGCTTCAGCGCCGCGTCGAAGACGATCGACCGAGTAGAGGTGGTCCCCTGATCGATGACCAGTATATGCGACCCCACCGCGCACTCCCTGGTTTGCAAAGGCCGAGCCTTTGCCGGGGTCAAGGGGCAGAGCCCCTTGCCTTGCCTCGCTCGACTTTACGCTTTCTGCGGCCCGTGCCAGCTCTTGACCAGCTCGTCATAGTCGATGGTCTGTCCCGGCGGCTTCTCGTTGGCGAGCTTGCGCTGTGGCGCGAGGTGTCCGTCGGTCTCCGCCTTCTTGTACCAGTATTCCGCGTCGCGCGCCTTGTTCATCACCGGGCCGCGATCGCCCTGCACGCCGGAGCGTTCGATGCGCGCCATGATCGCGTCCTGGTCGTGCGCGAGGCCATCCATCGCCTGCTGCGGCGTCACCGCGCCGGCGATGGCGTTGGACACGTTCTGCCACCAGACCTGCGCCATCTTGCCGTAGTCGGGCACGTTGACCCCGGTGGGCGTCCACTGCTTGCGCGCCGGGCTGCGGTAGAACTCGACCAGGCCGCCGAGCTTGGGCGCCAGGTCGGTCATCGCCTGGCTCTGGATGTCGCTCTCGCGGATCAGGTGCTGGCTGAGCAGCGACTTCCTCAGGCTGACGGTCTTGCAGCCGGTGAACTGGGCGTAGAGCCAGCCGGCCTTGACCCGCTCCAGCGGCGCGAATTTCAGCATCGTCCAGCAGCCCTGGTCCTGGTAGCCGAGCTTCATGCCCTCCTTCCAGTAGGCGCCGTGCGGGCTCGGCGCCATGCGCCATTTCGGCGTGCCGTCGGCGTTCATGACCTGCGAGCCCGGCTTGGTCATGGATTCCGAGAAGGTCGTGTACCAGAAGATCTGCTGCGCGATGTGGCCCTGTCCGGGAACCGGTCCGGCCTCGAGGAAGTCCATGCCGGCTGCCTCGGGTGGGGCGTACTTCTTGAGCCAGTCGACGAACTTGGTCAGCGCGTAGACCGCGGCCGGGCCGTTGGCGTCGCCGCCGCGGGTGATCGAGGAGCCGCGCGGACGGCCGCCCTCGTTGCGTATGCCCCACTCGTCGACCGGCAGCCCGTTCGGCAGCCCGCGGTCGCCGGCGCCGGCCATCGACAGCCAGGCGTCGGTGAAGCGCCAGCCCAGCGAGGGGTCCTTCTTGCCGTAATCCATGTGGCCGTAGACGCGCACGCCGTCGATGGTCTTGACGTCGTTGGTGAAGAACTCGGCGATGTCCTCGTAGGCCGACCAGTTCACCGGCACGCCGAGCTCGTAGCCGAACTTCTGCTTGAACTGCGCCTTGAGCTCGGGCCGCTTGAACCAGTCGTACCGGAACCAGTACAGGTTCGCGAACTGCTGGTCGGGAAGCTGGTACAGCTTGCCGTCGGTGAAGGTGGCGAAGGACAGGCCGATATAGTCGTTCAGGTCCTGCCTGGGATTGGTGACCGCCTTGCCGTCGCCGGCCATGAAGTCGGTCAGCGAGCCGCCGACGATGTCGCGGTAGCGCGGGTGGGTGCCGATGAAGTCGGAATCGTTCATCCAGAAATCGTAGATCGGATGGCCGGACTGCATCTCGACCTCGATCTTGTCGACGAGCAGCCCCTCGTCCATCAGGTCGTGGTTGACCTTGATGCCGGTGATCTCGGCGAACGCGCGTGTCAGCGTCTTGGATTCGTACTCGTGGACGTTGAGGATCTCGGAGACCGTGTTGATCGACATGCCGGCGAACGGCTTGGCGGCGTCGATGAACCACTCCATCTCCGCCATCTGCTCATCCTTGCCGAGCGTCGACGGCTGGAACTCGCTGTCGATCCATTTCTTGGCGGCATCCTTCTGCCTGCCGGCGTCGAACGCCTGCGCGCTCGCCGGCGTGCTTCTGAGCAGTCCACCGGCGGCCGCGACGGCCGCGCCTCCGACGATGACTTCACGTCTCTTCATGTCCCCTCTCCCTACTTGCCGCGCGCCGCATGTGCTGCGGTCTGGCGGTGGTTAATGTCAGGCGTAGCGAAACATCGCAACGCTGTACAACAGTGCGCCGGCGATCGGGTAGTACACGCTGCCGTCGCCGGTGATCCGGATCCACAGGATGAAGATGAATGCGCTGCCGACCAGCGAGACGAACAGCCGGTCGCCGCGCGTGGTCGGGAAGCGCAGGATGCCGCGACGCGGCGTCTCCGGGCGGACGATCGCGAGCAGCGTCATGATCATCAGCACCACCAGGATGCTGACGAAGAACACCGCCGTCTGCCAGGTCCAGGCCATCCACCCCATGGTTCCGTGCCCCGCCGCTAGACCCGCCCGAGGGCGAAGCCCTTGGCGATGTGGTTGCGCACGAACCAGATCACGATGCCGCCCGGGATCATGGTCAGCACGCCGGCCGCGGCCAGCAGGCCCCAATCCATCCCCGCCGCCGAGTAGACGCGCGTCATCACGGCGACGATCGGCTTCGCGTTCACCGTCGTCAGCGTGGTCGCCAGCAGCTGCTCGACCCAAGAGAACATGAAGCAGAAGAAGGCGGTGACGCCGATCCCGTTGGCGATCAGCGGCAGGAAGATGCGGACGAAGAAGCGCGGGAAGGAGTAGCCGTCGAGGGCGGCGGTCTCGTCGATCTCGCGCGGCACGCCGGAGATGAAGCCCTCCAGGATCCAGACCGCGAGCGGCACGTTGAACAGGCAGTGCGCGAGGGCGACGGCCCACACCGTGTCGAACAGGCCGATCGAGTAGTAGAGGTTGAAGAACGGCATCGCGTACACCGCCGGAGGCGCCATCAGGTTCGACAGCAGCCAGAAGAACAGGTGCTTGTCGCCGATGAAGCGGTAGCGGCTGAAGGCGTAGGCGGCGGGCAGGGCGATCGTCACCGAGATGACGGTGTTCAGCGCGACGTAGGTCAGCGAGTGCAGGAAGCCGTTGTACCAGGCCGGATCGGTGAAGATGTGCCGGTAGTTCGCGGCGGTGAAGTCGTGCGGCCAGAAGCTCAGGCCCGACATGATCTCGCCGTTGGTCTTGAAGCTCATGTTCAGCAGCCAGTAGATCGGCAGGAACAGGACCAGCAGGTAGAGGGCGATGCCGACGTTGCGGCCCTGGATGCGCATCAGGTCGTCCCCCGCCGCTCGATCTGGGTCATGACGGTGAAGAACACCCAGCAGATCGACAGCGTGATCAGGTTGTAGACCAGCGACATCGCCGCGGCGTTGCCGAGATCGACCTGGCCGAGCGCGATCTTCACCAGGTCGAGCGAGAGGAAGCTGGTCGCCGAGCCGGGACCGCCGCCGGTGACCACCGAAGGCTCGGTATAGATCATGAAGCTGCCCATGAAGCGCAGCAGCACGGCGATCACCAGCACCTTCTGCAGCTTCGGCAGCTCGATGTTGCGGAACACCGACCAGCGGCTGGCGCCGTCGATGCGCGCGGCCTGGTAGAAGGCGGCGGGGATGGATTTCAGCCCGGCGTAGGAGAGCAGCGCCACCATGCCGGTCCAGTGCCACACGTCCATGATCACGATGGTGGCCCAGGCAGAGGTCGGATCCTGGGTGTCGTTGTACGGGATGCCGACCCGGTTCAGCGCCGCACCGAGCAGGCCGATATCCTGGCGGGCGAAGATCTGCCAGATGGTGCCGACGACGTTGTAGGG
>CAXTOE010000013.1:17860-18262 GCA_964245685.1 uncultured Acetobacteraceae bacterium
ACCAGCGTCGCACCCACCTTCCAGCCCTGGCGGGGGATGCAGATCGCGCAGGCGATGCCGAGCGGCAGCTCGATCAGCAGCACCACCACCGAGTAGACCAGGTTGCGCAGCAGCGCGCCGGCGAAGCGGCCGCCGATGTCGGTGGTCGGATCGAGCAGGTTCTGGAACCAGGCGAGGCCGTTCCAGAAGAACTGGTTCTGTCCCATCGTGTCCTGGACGGAATAGTTCACCACCGTCATCATCGGCACGATCGAGGAGAACAGCACGAACGCCAGCACCGGGATCACGAACAGCCAGGCGCGGTTGTTCAGCGGCTTGTCAAGCATACGCCCTCTCCCCGAGTGCGGCGACGCGGTGCTCGTCCATGTAGACGTGCAGGTGCTGCGGCTCGACCAGCAGCCC
>CAXTOE010000014.1:0-1766 GCA_964245685.1 uncultured Acetobacteraceae bacterium
GTGCTGCTGGCGGTGCTGGAGCCGGTCGGCGGCGGCTCGTGGCTGCTGGCGCCGGGTGATGCCGGCATGGCCACCCTGTCGTCAGGATTGGCGGCCTTCACGACCGGCCCACGATGAGCGCGGGCGCCGCCGCGGCGGAGGCGATCGCGCCGACGGGAAGCTCGATCCTTGCGAGGACGGCCAGGGGCGCCGGCTGGGTGGTCGGCTGGCGCATGGTCACCCGCGTCCTGGGACTGGTCAGCACGCTGTTCCTGGTGCGCCTGCTGCTGCCGGCGGATTTCGGCCTGGTCACGCTGGCGATGAGCTTCGCGCAGGCGATCGACCAGCTCTCGTCGCTCGGCGTCGAGGAGGCGGTGATCCGGGAGCGGCAGCCGACGCGGGAGCTGTACGACAGTGCATTCACCATCAACGTCATACGCGGTCTAGGCACGACGGCGATCGTGGCGGCGGCCTCGTGGCCGGTGGCGCGGTTCTTCGGCGACATGCGCCTGTTCCCGGTGATGCTGGTGATCGCGGCCGGCTCGCTGGTGTCGTCGTTCGAGAATATCGGCATCGTCGATTTCCGGCGGCAGATCGCCTTCGAGAAGGAATTCGTGCTGATGTCGGTGCCGCGGCTGATCAGCATCGTCACCGCGATCGGCCTTGCGTTCCTGTTCCGCAGCTACTGGGCGCTGGTCTGCGCCATCCTCAGCTCGATCGTGATCCGGGTGGCGATGGGATACGCGATGCACCCGTACCGCCCGTGGTTCCGTCTGCGCGCCTGGCGGCAGATCGCCGGCTTCTCGTTCTGGTCATGGCTGCTCAGCCTCAGCACCCTGCTGCGCGACCGCTGCGACAGCTTCGTCATCGGCAGGGTGTTCAACATCACCCAGGTCGGCGTGTTCTCGCTGGGGACCGAGATCGCCTCGCTGCCGACCACGGAGCTGGTCTCGCCGCTGTCGCGCGCCTGCTTCTCCGGGTTCGCCTCGGCGCGCGGCAGCGACGGCAGCACGGCCGAGGCGGGACGCGCGTTCCTGCGCGTGGTCGGCAGCACGACGCTGATCGCGCTGCCCGCCGGCGTCGGGATCTCGCTGGCCGCGGACCCGATCGTGAAGCTCGCCTTTGGCGCCCACTGGACCGGGGCGACCCCGGTGATACAGGTCCTGGGTGTCGCGCTGACGGTGACGATCCTCGGGCTGATCAGCAATGCGCTGATGAACGCGCACGCGCTGCTGCGGACGATGTTCCGCATCCAGATCGCGGCCGTCGCGGTCAAGCTGGTGCTGCTGGTGGTGCTGGTGATGCGGTTCGGGCTGGTCGGCGCCGCGGTCGCGGTCGGGCTCGCCGCCATGCTCGAGCACCTGCTCTACCTCTCGATCACGCTGCGGTTCCTGGGGCTCGGCGCCACCGACATCCTACGCTGCACCTGGCGCAGCCTGGTGGGGGCGCTCGTGATGGCGGCGGGCCTGTCCTGGGTCGGCCTCGGCTGGAACGCGGTGCCGTACGGCACGTCGGCGATCGTCGGCGACCTGATCCTGGCGGTGGCGATCGGTGCGGCGCTATACGGCACGGCGGTCGGTGCCTGCTGGCTGGCGGTGGGACGCCCGAACGGCGCCGAACGCGACATGGCCGGAATCGCGAGGCAGGCGTCCGGCCGCATCTTCGGGTGACGCTCGCCGCGGTCGCGTCCGGTCAATCGGCGCGGCGATGCGCTGCGCCCTGGCCGGTGCTGCCGCGCGCGACGAGGCCGCCCTGCGGCGCTTCCTGCACGGGCTGCCCGGCGTCGA
>CAXTOE010000014.1:1776-17982 GCA_964245685.1 uncultured Acetobacteraceae bacterium
CTCGTCGTGCGGCCGCATCGCTGTGCGGCGCGCCCGCGCCGAGCAGGTAGCGATAGGCGGCGATCGCCCGCGGCGATCCGGTGACGGTGATCATGCCGGCGAGCGACGCGAGCGCCAGCTCGGCGTAGTCCCCGTCGCTGTGTGCCCAGCCGGCCCCGTTGTCCTGACCCGCCGCCACGGTGGCCCGCTGCAGCAACGCCCAGCTGCGGCACGTCGCGCCGTCCACGACGTTGCCGAGCAGGTAGCTGACGCCGTCATGCGGATCGAAACCGGCCGCCGCGCTGAGGAACCGTCCGGCGATGAAGTTCTCCGCCCAGCGCAGGTAGGTCAGGGCGTCCCGGTTGCCCAGGGCCGCCGCCTGCACCGCGGTGCCGACGAAGTAGTCCTGCTGCCACGGCGGCAGCTCGCCGCGGATGCCGTACTCGCCGTCCAGCACGTAGCCGGAGGTCTGACCCTCCCGCTCCGACCAGCCAGGCAGCTGGGCCGCCAGCCAGCGCCAGTTTGCGTCTGCGATCCTGGCGAAGTAGGCCTGATCGGCGGAACCGGCGGGGTTGATCCACGCCGCCTCGTCGATCTGGCGCAGGCTCCACGCGGCCGCGCGAAGCTGGTTGCCGCGTATGACGTTGCCCTCGCCGCCGCGGCGCATCTGCGGGTCGGGCCAGGCGTAGAGGATGCTGAACGCCGCCTGCGCGTCGAGCAGGTCCAGGTAGCGTCGGTCGGCGGTCATCAGGTAGGCAACGTAGGCCAGGTCGGGCTCATGCGAGGTATCGGCGGTCCAGCCGGTCGCGGCATCGACCTGCTGCGTGAGCCCGGTGGTGGAGCCGGCGCCGCCGCGGCCGTCGATCCAGATGTCCGGGTAGGCGTCCGTGTTCAGCCAGGTGCCGTGTGCCGGATCCCAGAACTGCCACGGCACGGCGCCCGCGGCGTCGGCCTGTCCCAGGGCGAAGCCGGCCGCCTGCGCGCTCTGCGTCACCAGCCAGACGGCGTTGCCCAGCGTCGTCGGGCCGATCTCGCCGCGTCCGCCGGTGGTGGGCATGTAGCGGGTCAGGCCGTTCGCCGCGAGCGGGGCGCCCCAGTCCGGCTGCGCCATCGCCGCCGCCTCGCCCGCGAGCACCGCGCGGGGCACGCCGCCCTCGAGATCGTAGCCGGCGACCAGGCCGGTCCGCTCCAGCGCCGCCACGTCGTGCCGGACGTTGATCGGCGGCGCGTCGGTGCTCCAGACGAGCCGGTGCCAGCTCTGGTACTGGAACTGGTGGACGCCGGAGCGCGCATAGACGGTCCTGCCGCCGAGCCGGATCGTCGCGTCGTAGGTGATCGCGCCGCCCTCGCGCTGCATGGCGAGGTCGTTGCGGAACTGCACGTCGGTGCGGCTGCTGCCGTCGCGGTAGCCGCGTATGTCGAGGCTGAGATGCATCGACCCGGCGACCGGGATATCGATCCGGACCTCGCCGGCCTGCGGTCCACGGAGCCAGCTGGTGGCGGACCCGGCGGCGAGCGCCCGGGCGACCCCGGCGTGCGCGTCGAGATGATACGGCGTCACCTGGCTGCCCGACCGTATCGTCAGCTCGACGGTGAGGTCGTAGCGATCCAGCGCCGCCGACAGATCGAGTGCCGGATCGGCCGGTGGCGGCGCCCGCCGCAACCTCAGCGCCACCGAGCGGTGCGCCGCGAGCGGTGGCGCGGTCAGGGTGAGGGCGCCGAAGCGGGTGGAGCCGTCGGGATAGCTCGCCTTGACGTCGAGCTGGACCGGGATCTGCCGGCCAGCCGAGGCGGCCGCGAGGCCGGTGCCGGGATGCAGCTGCCCCGGCAGGAACGCCTTGCCGAAGGTGACCATGCGCGCGGCGATGGCGGTGTCCCGCTCGTTCTGCAGCACCACGCCGACCAGACCGGCTTCTGGCGGCGCCGGCGGCGCGCAGGCGGCCGATGCGGCCCAGCCCAGTCCCAGCAGCGGCAGCGCCCGGAGCAGGCGGCGCAGGCCGGTCGCGAGCCGGTGGACGAGCACCTCGGGCGACTGCGCCGGCGCCATCGTCACCCAGTGCAACGCGACGGATGCGGTCGCGAGGCTGGTCTTGTAGCGATCGGCGCCAGCGAGGAAGTCGTAGGTCTGCATCCCCTCGGCCAGGTAGCGCTCGATCGCCAGCTGGTGGCAGGTCATGCCGGGCTTCGCGTGGGCGGGTGCCGCCGCGTAGTCGAAGCCGCTCTGGTAGGCCGAGACGCGGCCCCGGAAGCAGAAGCCGTGCAGATAGCCCACCACCCGGTCGCCGGCATCGATGCGCAGCAGCTGGACTGCGTCCGTGCGGTCGATCAGGGCGTCGTGGAATCGGCCGAAGGCGGGATCGGCGAATGCGCCGGCCCGACCGCGCGCGATCCAGGTCGCCTGATGCAGCGACGCCATCTCGCCGAAGAACGCATGCGCCTGCGTGGGCGAGGCCGCTCGGGTGATCCGCAGCGGCCCGATCTCGCCGTAGCGTCTCGCCGAGCGGCGCAGCTGATGGCGCGTGTTGGCGCTGAGCTGGTCGATCGGCCGGCCGCCGGCGCGACGGATCGCCGCGAGGTCGACATAGGGTGCAAGGCGGGTCTGCCGGCCGGTGCAGGCGGCATCCAGAGTGTCGGCCAGCCGGAGCTGCGCGTCACCGATCCCGCTCAGCACCAGCGAGCGGCGGCGTCGGCCGCCGCGCAGCGCCGCTCGCAAGCAGCCGTGCAGCGCATCATCCGCCTCCGCCGTGAGCAGGACGCCGTTATGCTCGACGAACAGCCGATCCCAGGCTGGTCGACCGCTCTCGGCGAGCCACAGGCGGTCCCGGCGCGGCCAGGCTCGGCGGCGTCGGTTGAACAGCGCCAGCGCGACCAGTTCGCCCTGGCGCCGCGCCTCGATCAGCACCGGATCGTCGAAGCGCTCCGCGGCGAGGCACCCGACCCAGTCCCAGCTCTGAAAGAACGAGCACTCGACGCGAGCCTCCAGCTGCCGCCATCGTTGCTCCACAAGATCGAATGACGCCGGTTCCACCTCTTCGATCGTCAGCATCGGCGTGACCATTCTCCGCAGCGGCGATGGATCATGCCGCTCTCGCATCGACAAGCCGAGCACGATCGTTTCGAGCATGCTACATAACTGCCGCGGCGGCTCGACGGCGAGCGGTCGCGGCGGGGGGAGGATTGCCATGTTCGCCAATGTCGTCCCCTGCGCGCCGCTGACCGGCCGCCCGGTCTGCGCGGTCGCGGTGGATGCCGAAGAGGATTTCGACTGGAGCCGACCGTTCCGCTCGACAGCGTATTCGACCCAGTGCATGAGAAACGTGCGCGAGTTGCAGGAGATCGTCGGCGCCTACGGCGTGGTGCCGAGCTACCTGCTGACTTATCCGGTGCTCGACGACGACGACGTGGTGCGCATCCTGCGTCGGCAGCTCGGCCACGGCCAGTGCGATGTCGGCGTGCAGCTGCACCCCTGGGTGAACCCGCCCTTCGAGGGCGAGGACGGTCCCGGCATGTCGTTCTCCGGCAACCTGGCGGCGGGGCTGGAAGAGCGCAAGCTGATGGCACTCAAGGGCCGATTCGTCGAACGGTTCGGTACGGAGCCGCGGCTGTATCGCGCCGGGCGCTACGGCCTCGGGCCGGATACCGCCTCGATGCTGGAGAAGCACGGCTTCACCGTCGACACCAGCTTGGCGCCGCGGACCGACGCGACGGAGGAGGGTGGTCCCGATCACAGCCGATACGACTTCCAGGCCTTCTGGTTCGGCGAGCGGCGGCGCCTGCTCGAGCTGCCGCTCTGCCGCAGCGTCGTCGGCTGGGGCGGAAGGCTGGCGCCCCCGCTGTATCGTGCGCTGGCGAGGCCGGCGGTAGTGCCCCCGACGCTGGCACGACGCCGCATCCCCGGCCTCATGACCCGGCTTCGTTTCGCCGAGCGGATCACGCTGTCGCCGGAAGGCAACGATCTGGGCGCGATGCTGCGCCTGCTGCATCGTCTGCGCGCGAAGGGGCAGACTGTCTTCGTGCTGAGTTTTCACAGCTCCTCGCTCGCCCTCGGTCGCAACCCGTACGTGCGCACCCGTGCGGAGCTGCACGGCTTCTACGATCGCCTCTCGGCGCTGCTGGAGACGATGGCGTCGCGGATGCAGTTCCGCTTCGCGAGCCTCGCCGAGCTGCCGCAGCAGCTGAGCGAGGCTGGGTGAGCGGACGCGACAGGGTCGTGCTGGTCGCCAACAACTTCCCGCCGGTGCGCGGCGGGTCGGCGGTGGTGTACGCGAGCCTCGCGCGGTGCGCCGCGGACCGGATGATCGTGGTGGCGCCTCGTTGCGGCTACGACGCCGGCCTGCCGCTGATCGGCTGGCGCGAGCACGATCGCGACAAGCCCTATCCGGTGCTGCGGCTGGAGCTTCTGCGAACCCGGATCGACGCGGTGCCGCGTCCAGGTCCGGCGAAGCTGCTGTTCCTGGCCCGCGACGCCACACTCCGGCTGCGCCTGGCCGCCACGCTGTTCCGGCTGGTGGCGACGCAGGGCGTGCGCGCGATCTGCGTCGGCGAGCTGCTGGCGAGCGGCTGGGTGATCCGGCTGTTTCGTTTCGTCCCCGGCGTGCGCACCGTGGCCTACGCGCACGGCGAGGAGATCACCACCGAGGATCTCTACGACCCCGGGCATCGCCGCGCCCGTCGCACCCTGCTGCGGAGCGACCGCATCGTCGTGGTCAGTCGCTTCACCCAGCGCTCGGTGCTGAAGCTGCTCGGCGACGTGGCCGACCGGGTGCGCCTGATCGAGAACGGGGTCGACGGCGAACGCTTCCATCCTGCGGCTAAGGCCCCGGACCTGGTCGAGCTGTATCGCCTCGCCGGCTGCTTCGTGTTCGTCTCGGTGTGCCGGCTGCTCGAGAAGAAGGGCATCGATACCGCCATACGCGGCTTCGCCGAGCTGACGGCCCGGCATCCGGACAGCCGCTACCTGATCGTCGGCGCCGGGCCGCACGGGGACGCGCTGCAGGCCTTAGCGCACCGGCTGGGCGTGGCGGACCGCGTGGTGTTCGCGGGCCAGGTCGCCGATGACGAGCTGGCCGACCACTACCGGCTCGGCGACGCCTTCGTGATGCCGAACCGCGCGCTGCCGAATGGCGATACCGAGGGGTTCGGCCTGGTGTTCCTGGAGGCGAACGCGTGCGGCCTGCCGGTGATCGCCGGCCGGGACGGCGGCAGCACCGATGCGGTGCGCGACGGCGTCAACGGCCTGGTGGTGGACGGGCATTCGTTGCGCGAGGTCGCGGCCGCGATGCTGCGGCTGCGCGAGGAGGCCGGGCTGCGCGGCACGCTGCGCGAGCAGGGTCTGTCGATGGCCCGGCGCGCCGGCTGGGCCGGGAAGACCGAGGCGTTCCTCGAGATCTGCCTCGGCACCACGGCGCAGCGCCATCGCGTGGGCGCAGCGGCGTGTCGCTGAGCGCGTTGCCGATCGCCCTGACCGTGCCGCCGCTGAGCCTAGTGCCGGTCTGTCTCGCTGGGCTGCTGATCGTGCGCCGCCGGCCGCGCGCGGGGATGGTTCTGCTCGCGAGCGGCCTGTGCGGATTGACGCTGCTGGCGACGCCGCTGGTCTCCGGCTGGTTGATCGCGTCGCTGGAGCGCGACCTGCCGCTGGTCCCGCCGTCGGACGATCCGCCCCGGGCGATCGTGATCCTGTCGGCCGACGTGGTGCGCAACGCCGGCACGCCGGATCTGGCGCCGGGGTCGCTCACCCTGGAGCGCGAGCAGGCGGGTGCGTCGCTGTTCCGCCACACCGGGCTGCCGATCCTGGTGACCGGCGGCCCTGCCGGCGAGGACACGCTGGCGGCGGTGATGGCGCGCAGCCTGAGCCGCGATTTCGGCGTGCCGGCGCGCTGGATCGAGCCGCGGGCGACGGACACCTGGGAGAACGCACGGCGGAGTGCGGCGATCCTCAAGGCGCAGCGCATCCACTCGGTCTACCTGGTCACCCATGCCTGGCACATGCGCCGGGCGCTGATCGCCTTCGCCGACACCGGCATCACGATCACGGCCGTCCCGGTGCGGCTCGACCCGGTGCGCGCCAGTGCCGCCGACTTCGTTCCGCGCACCAGCGCCTGGCTCGCCAGCTACTACGCGCTGCACGAGTGGATCGGGTGCGTCGACTATGCGCTGTCGCGGTAGCGGCATGACTCGATTGATGCTGGCGGAATCGATCGACGCGCTGCCGCTCGGCTGCGAGGCGCTGTTCCCGTCAGACCCGTTCGCGAGCTGGGACTGGTACCGCACCGTCAGCGAGCACGCGTTGCCCGCGGGCGTCACCGCCTGCTTCGCCGTGCTGACGCAGGATGGGCGCCCGCAGGCCGTGGTCCCGCTCGCGCGGCATCAAGCCCTACGCCGGCTGGGCAGCCTGACGACGCCGTACAGCTGCGCCTACTGGCCGTCATCGGGCAGCGCCGGGCCTGCCTCGTCGCGGACCGTGGGACGGGAGCTCGGAGGGTTCTGCCGGGCTTGGCCCACGGTTCGCCTGGACGCCATTCCCGCGGAGTGGCCGGACCTCGCGGCCTTCATCGACGGGCTGCGCGCGGCTGGCCTGCGGGTGCAGCGCTTCGATCACTTCGTCAATCGCTACGAGCCGGTCGCAGGAAGGTCCTGGGCCGACTACCTCGCCGACCGGCCGGGGGCGCTGCGCGAGACGGTGCGACGCAAGCTGAAGCGGTGTGCGCGAGAGACCCGCCTCGAGACCTTCGCCAGCCAGCCGCAGCTCGAGCGCGGGATCGAGGCGTTCGAGCGCGTCTACCGGGCGAGCTGGAAGCAGCCGGAACCGTTCCCGCGCTTCAACGCGGCGCTGATGCGCGACGCGGCCGGGTGCCGCGCGCTCAGGCTCGGCGTGCTCTGGGCCGGAGATCGTCCGGCCGCGGCGCAGTTCTGGATCGTGGCGGGCGGTCGCGCGACCGTGGTCAAGCTGGCGCATGACGAGCAGTTCAAGCCGCTGTCGCCGGGCACCGTGCTGACCGCGATGATGGTGCGCCACCTGCTGGACGAGGAGCGGGTCGAGAGCCTGGATTTCGGCCGCGGCGACGATCCCTATAAGGCGCTCTGGACGACGCAGCGTCGGCAGAGGATCGGATTGCTACTGATGAACCCGCGCCGACCGGCGGGCCTGCTCGCGATCGCCCGCGGCGCGCTGTCGCGGGCGAGTGGCAGATTGCACGACCTGTCGGCGCGACCTGCCCGAGCCGTTGACGGGCCGAGCCGAAGCCCCTCCTCCTAGCCTGTGAGACGACGCCCATGCGCATCCTCTACAGCCACCGCATCCAGTCCCGCGACGGCCAGGGCGTCCATGTCGAGGCCATCGTCGCGGCACTGCGTCAGGCCGGGCACGAGGTGCTGGTGGTCGGGCCGCGCTTCTACGACCAGGCGACGTTCGGCGGCGAGAGCCGCTGGGTCGCGCTGATTCGGCGCTGCCTGCCCGGCGTGCTGAGCGAGATCGCCGAGCTGGCCTACAACCTGCCGGCCTACCGGCGCCTGCATCGGGCCTGCGGCAGCTTCCGGCCCGACCTGATCTACGAGCGCTACAACCTGTTCTACCTGGCCGGCGCCCTGGTCGCCCGGCGGCGTCGCCTGCCGTTCTACGTCGAGGTCAATGCGCCGCTCGCCGCCGAGCGGACCCGCTTCGGCAACCTCCGGCTGCGTCGGCTCGGACAGGCGTCGGAGCGCCTCGTCTGGCGGTCGGCCGATCGTCTGCTGGCGGTGACGGGCGTGCTCAAGGACATGGTCGCGGCCGCGGGCGTCGCGCCGTCGCGCATCGAGGTCACGCCCAACGGCATAGAGCCGGCCCGCTTCGTCGCTGCTCCGGAGCATTGCGCCGGACCGATCGTGCTTGGTTTCGTCGGGTTCGTGCGGCGCTGGCACGGACTGCACGTCGTCATCGACGCCTTGGCGCGCGAGGCGGGCGCGCACGGCCTGCACTTGGTGGTGGTCGGCGAGGGTCCGGCGCGGCCCGAGCTGGAGCGCCAGGCGGCGGCGCTGGGCCTCTGTACTCGGGTGCGCTTCACCGGCCTCGCCTCGCATGAGGCGATACCGGAGCTGGTGGCCGGCTTCGACATCGCGCTGCAGCCGCGTGTCGTGGCCTACGCCTCGCCGCTGAAGATCTTCGAATACATGGCGGCCGGCCGGGCGATCGTGGCGCCCGATCAGCCCAACATCCGCGAGATCCTCGAGCACGGCCGCACCGCGCTGCTGTTCGATCCGGCGCAGCCGGAGGGGCTGTGGCAGGCGATCCGCCGGCTGGCGGAGGACCCGTCGCTGCGGGAGTGTCTCGGCGCGGCCGCGCGCGAGGAGATCCGGCAGCGCAACTATAGCTGGCGTCGCAACGCCGAGCGGATCGTGGCGCTGGCGCAGGCCGATCTGGCCCAGGGCGCCGTCGCGTAGGAGATCGCCGCCTAGCGGCGCGTCAGCGTGTGGTTCCAGCGCTCGTCGCTTACGCGTCTGCCGTCAGATCCAGCATGAGCGCCCGATCGGGTCGTGCGTTCGCCGCCGCTGGGACGCCCCGCGATGTCTGTCCGGCCTGGGTGCCGTCGAGCCAGGCCAGGACGCGTTCCAGCCCGGTCCTGAGGTCGCCCGGCGTGCCGAGCCCGAGTGCCGCACGGGCACGCGCGGCACTGCCGATCGAGTGCCGGATCTCGCCGGAGCGCCCCGGTCGGAACCGCATCTCGGCACGGACCCCGCAGAGCTCGGCGATGATCCGGGCCACCTGGAGCACCGAGGTCGGCGCGCCGGTGCAGACGTTGAACACGGGAGCGCCGGGCAGGGATCGCGTCATTGCCGCCGTGAGGGCCGCGACCACGTCCGCGACCGCGATGAAGTCGCGGGTCTGCTCGCCGTCGCCGTAGACGTCGATCGGCTCGCCGCGGCGCAGCCTGTCGGCGAAGATCGAGATGACGCCGGAATATGGCGATCGCGGATCCTGGCGCGGGCCGTAGACGTTGAAGAACCGCAATCCGGTGGTCGGGATGCCGTGCAGCTGGGTCGCCACCCGGGCGTGCAGCTCGCAGGCATACTTGTCGGCGCCGTAGGCAGAGGCGGGCGCACGCTCTGCCGTCTCGGCGATCGGCAGCACCGCGCAGTCGCCGTAGACCGCGGCCGACGAGGCGTAGACCACCGGCAGGCGGGCACGCTGCCGGGCGATCGCCTCGAAGATGGTGATCGTGCCGGTGATGTTGATGCGGTGCGTCTCGGCCCATTCGCGCACCCCGCGCTCCACCGAGGCGATGGCGGCCAAGTGGAAGCAGCCATCGACCCCTTCGAGGGCGGCCGCGACCGTCGCGGGATCGGTGATGGTGCCCTCGATCAGGGTGGCGCCGGCGGCGAGGTTGGTCAGGCTGCCCGACGATAGGTCGTCCAGCACGCGCACGTCGTGGCCCCCGTCGAGCAGGGCGTCGCAGACATGCGAGCCGATGAAGCCGCACCCGCCGGTGACCAGGAACTGACCCATCGACCACGCCCTCTTCAGCCCACGCCGAGCACGATCATGGCTGAGGTTCGTTGCAGAACCGTTAAGCGTGGCCGGATGCCGGTGACGTCGCCGCGACGTCTATGCCGTCACGCCGGCGCGGTCTGACGCTCGGCACCCTGAGGCCGCGACACGGGCGAGACGTCGTCGGTCTGCGCCGCCAGGAAACCCTCGAACACCAGCAGCAGCCAGAGCGTGGCACTATGGTCGAATCGCGCGTCGCGGTGCTCCTCTATCAGCCGGGCCAGCGGCGCGCGTTCGAACAGGCCGCACTCCAGCATGGTCTCCCCCAGCAGCCGCTGTTGCACCCGGTCGGCCCCGGCGCGAAGCTGCGAGGCCAGCGACATGGCGAAGCCCTGCTTGCCGCGGTACAGGATCTCGCCCGGCAGATAAGGCTCCATCGCGCGCTTAAGCAGGTACTTACCCGCACCACGGCGCAGCTTCAGCCGGCGCGGCAGGCTCAGCCCCCAGTCGACGAACGCGTGGTCCAGCAGCGGCGGCCGCACCTCGAGCGAGGCCGCCATGCTGGTGCGGTCCAGCTTGGTCAGGATGTCGCCGGGCAGGTAGGTGGCGAGGTCGATCCTCTGCGCCTGCTGCAGCGGATCGAGCCCGTCGCACGCGTCGATGAGCGCGCCGATCCGGGCACCCGGATCGTAGCCGTCGAGGCGCGATGCCAGCGCGCGTGAGAACAGCGAGCGGCGCCGCTGCTGCTGTATCCGGCAGAGCGTGGCGTAGTAGCCGAGCGCGCTGTCCAGGCTGATCTCGCTGAGGGTGTGCTTCGCCCGCAGCCAGCGCGGCGCCCGGTCGAGCTTGGGGTAGAAGCGGGCGATACGGCCGACCACCTGCCGGCGCAGCGGACCCGGAACGCTCGCCCGCACCGCCTCGGCCAGCAGGTGCCAGCGGTAGCGGCGATAACCGCCGAGCACCTCGTCGCCGCCGTCCCCGGACAGCGCGACCGTGGCGTGCCGTCGCGCCAGCGCGCAGACGGCGAAGGTCGGCACCGAGGAACTGTCGCCGAACGGCTCGCCGAAGATCGCGGCCTGGGTGCGCGCGGCCTCGATATAGTCGAACGTCGTGGCGTCGGCGTGATGCTCCGTGCCGTAGCGCTGCGCCACCAGGGCGGCATATGGCCGTTCGTCGGCGCCCGCCTCGAGGCCGAGGGTGAAGGTGGTGAGCGGCGTATCGCGCATCCCGGCGGCGAGCGCCACGACGGCGCTGGAGTCTACACCGCCGGACAGGAAGGCGCCGAGCGGCACGTCGGCGACTAGGCGTTCGGCGGTGCTGCGTCGCAGGTGCGCGAGCAGGGCGGGGGCGGCATCGTCATCCGGACCCGCGGCAGCGACGGACGGGCTCCAGTAGCGCACCGGCGTAGCCTCGCTGCTGCCTCGCCCCAGCAGAAGGTAGTGGCCGGCAGGAAGCTTGCTGATGCCGCGGTAGATCGTGCCCGGATCGGGGATGTAGCCGTAGGCGAAGAAGTCGTCGACGGCGAGCGGGTCGATCTGCCGCGTGTGGCCGGGAACGCCCGCGAGTGCCGCAAGCTCGGACGCGAAGGCCAGGCCGCCATCCGGCATCCGCATCAGGTGCAGCGGCTTCTCGCCGAGGCGGTCGCGCGCCAGCAGCAGCACCTGCCGGTTCCGGTCCCACAGGGCGAAGGCGAACATGCCCGACAGCCGCTGCAGGCAACCCACTCCCCAGCTCTCCCAAGCGTGGATGATCGTCTCGGTATCGCAGCGGTTACGGAACACGTGGCCCTGCGCCTGCAGGACGTCGCGGAGTGCCGCATGGTTGTAGATCTCGCCGTTGAAGGCGATGACGACCGAGCGGTCCTCGTTGTACATCGGCTGCTGACCGCCCGCGACGTCGATGATCGCGAGCCTTCGATGACCGAGCCCGATCCCCGGCTCGACGTGGAAGCCGTCTCCGTCGGGGCCACGATGACGCAGCGCGCCGGTCATCCGGTGCAGCAACGCCTCGTCGATCTCGTCACCGGAACGATGGAACAAGCCAGTCAAGCCGCACATCACCGTTTCCCCACGAACCGACGCAGTGCGGCGGGCGCTCTCGTTACGATGACCAATCTAGCTCGCACAGCCTCGCCACGGCCAAGGATTTACCGGCTCGCGACGATCGCCGCGTCGGGTCCGGCACCGTTCAACAGCCGCGCATAGGCCTGGAACATCACCTCCTGATCGTAGGTCTGCGCGGCCTTGCGACGATTGGCCTGGCCGATGCGGCGTCGCAGATCCGGGTCGTCGAGGAGTGTGCGCAGCGCCGCGGCGAGTGGCGCGTCTTCTCGCGGCACGATGAACGGGCGGTTCTCCTCGGAGAGCATCGTGCGCACGTCGCCTACGTCGGTGGCTGCCACCGGCAGGCCCGCCGCCATCGCCTCCAGCACCGAGAGCGGCATCTGCTCGGTGTCCGAGGAGAGGGCGAGCAGATCGAAGTCGTGATAGAGCCGTTGCGGATCCGTCACATGACCGACGAATTCCACACGATCGTCCAGGCCGAGCTCGCCCGCGAGACGATGCAGCGCTGCCCGTTCGCCGCCGTCACCCACCACGACCAGGCGGGCGGAGGTCTCCAGCAGGCGCATCGCGCGCAGCAGGCGGCCCACGTTCTTCTCCGGACGCAGCGCCGCCACGATGCCGATCACCGGGACGTCATGGTTCCGGACATGTGTCGGTGGCGAGGCGTAGAGCTGCAGGTCGACGCCGTTCGGAATGTAGTGCAGGCGCTGCGAGTCGAGCCGCCACGTCTCGGTCGCGATGCGCAGCAGGGTGCGGGACGGCAGCACCACGATGCTCCGACGCAGCGCCAGCCGACGCGTCCATACCCTGCGACGCAGCTGGGCATGGCGTTCCTCCGGTCCGAAGCCGTCCTCGGTGTGGATGTGACGGGCCAGCGGCGCCAGGTTGGCGAGCGCCCACTCGATCGACCCCCAGTTGCTGGTGACCAGCACCGCCGGCCGCAGGCTGCGCAGCATCCCGCGGATCCGGCGCAGGTTGCCCAGCGGATCGCGCTTGTCGGTCCCGACGATGGGGAACGTCACGTCGAGCCCGGATGCCAAGCGTCGGCTGCAGTCGGTCACGCCGTCCAGGGCGACCACCGCGTGACGGAATGCGTCACCGAACCGGTTGGCGAGAGCGGTGAAGCGAACCTGGGCGCCGCCCACCGCGAAGGTCGGAAAGACGTGCAGCACGAGCGGCGGCGATGTCCGGTGCATGGGCAACACCTATGAATGCGAACTCACAACGAATGCATTGGACCTTTCCCGCGTAAAGCTCAACGGGCTCGTGGTTTACGGAATCGTAACCAAACTCTGGGATGCTCCGCCTGCCAATCTCCAGGTGCGGAATGCTGCGGGTCCTGACCCTCTCCACGCTGTTTCCCAGCGCGATCGAGCCCGGCTTCGGCGTCTTCGTCGAGGGTCAGACGCTGCGCCTCGCGGCGCGCGCCGACGTGGATCTGCACGTGGTCAACCCGATCGGACGGCCGCGCTTCCCGCTGCGCCTTCATCCGCGCTACCGCCGTCAGCGGGCGCTGCCTGCGCTCGAGAACTGGAAGGGCGTCCCGACCGCCCGCCCGCGCTTCGCCACCGTGCCCGGGCTGAGCGGCGCGCTCAATCCGGCGGCGATCGATCGCGCCGTGCGCCCGGTGCTGGACCGCCTGCGCGCCTCCGACATCGCCTTCGACGTCATCGACGCCGAGTTCTTCTACCCCGACGGCCCCGCCGCGGCGCGGCTGGCGGCGTCCCTCGGCGTGCCGTTCTCGATCAAGGCGCGCGGTGCGGACATCCACTACTGGGCCAGGCGGCCGGCATGCCTACGCCTGATGCTGGAGGCGGCGGAGGCTGCCTCCGGCCTGCTCGCCGTCGCCGGCTCGCTGAAGCAGGACATGGCCGCCCTGGGCATGGATCCGGCCAAGATCACTGTGCACTACACCGGGGTCGACCTCGATCGTTTCCAGCCCGTCGAGCGCGCGGCGGCCAAGGCGGCGCTCGGGGTGGACGGCTCGCTGATCGTCAGCCTCGGGGCGCTGATCCCGCGCAAGGGACATGACATCGTCATCGAGGCGATGACGTCGCTGCCCGACGCGACGCTGCTGGTGGTCGGGGAGGGGCCGGAACGCGAGACGCTCGGGCGCCTGATCATCGCGCGCGGCCTGGGCGCGCGGGTGCGCCTGCTCGGCAGCCTGCCGCACGCGAGCCTGCCTGCGATCCTGGGAGCCGCCGACGTGATGACCCTGGCCTCGGCCAGCGAGGGGCTCGCCAACGCGTGGATCGAGGCGATGGCGTGCGGCACCCCGGTGGTGACGCCGCGTGTGGACGGTGCGGCGGAGGCGATCGATCAGCCTGCGGCCGGCCGGCTCATCGAGGAGCGCACCCCCGCTGCGGTGGCGGCGGCGATCGCCGCGATCCTGGCCGATCCGCCGGCGCAGGAGGCGGTTCGCGCTTGCGCCCGTCGTTTCACCTGGGAGCGCAACACGCAGGCGCTGTTCACCCATCTCAGCCGCATCGTCGCCAACCAAGACCGCGGCCCCGCGGTTCCCGATCGTTGAAGGCCAGACCCGTGCTCAGAACCCTGCGTCGGCATGTCCGCTCCTGTCCCATCGGCCTGACCACCAGCCGCATCATGCTGGCGCTGGACGTCGTCGGGCTGGCGATCCTGTGGCCGGCCCTGCTGGTGAGCGGGCTCGCCACTTCCGCGTCGCTGCACGGCCTGCAGATCGTGCTGCCGGCGCTGTGCTATCCGCTGGTCCACCTCGTGCTGCTCTACGCGCTGGGCATGTATCGACGCGACATCCTCGGCGAGGGCCGCAAGTCGTTGCGCCGCATCCCGTTCGTGGCCGCCATGAGCACGGTGTGCGGCACGGCACTCACCGTGCTGCTGGCATGGCCGATCTATCCCGTGCTCGGGCCGCTGCCGGGCCTCGCGCGCACGCTGGTCGTGGCCTTCGCCTGCTTCCTGGTGTGCGGTCTCGTCGCGCGGATGGTGTTCCGGGTGCTGCGCCTGCACGGCGTCATCCGTCGTCGGCTGCTGGTGGTCGGCGCCGGCCGACGCGCCTGGGACCTGGTCTGGCTGCTCCGCAACGAGGGACGCAACCTGCAGTACGAGATCGTCTTCGCCCACGAGCAGAGTTTCGGCGAGATCGATCCGCGGCTGGCCGACGAAACCGAGGGCCGGGTCGTTTCGGCCTCCAACCTCGGCCTCCTGCAGATCGCGCGCGACTTCAACGCCGACCAGATCGTGGTGGCGCCGGACGAACGTCGCGGCATGACGCAGATGGACCTGCTGAGCTGCAAGACGGCGGGCTTTCCGATCAGGCAGTACCTGAGCTTCGTCGAGAGCGAGACCCGCCGGATCGATCTCAAGCGGATGGAACTGGGCTGGCTGCTCTACTCTGACGGCTTCGATTTCGGCGTGGTGGAGCGCGGCCTGAAGCGCCTGCTCGATATCGGCATCAGCCTGCTGCTGCTGATCCCGGCGACGCCACTGCTACTGCTCGCGATGGCGGCGATCAAGCTCGACGATCGCGGCCCGATCTTCTACCACCAGACGCGGGTCACCCGCGGCAGCCGGGACTTCGCCATCACCAAGCTGCGCACGATGAGCGTGAACGCCGAGGCCGGAGGCGCCGTGTGGGCTGCGGCCAAGGACAGCCGGATCACCCGGATCGGCAGCTTCCTGCGCCGGACGCGGCTGGACGAGCTGCCTCAGCTGCTCAACGTGATCCGCGGCGACATGTCGCTGGTGGGTCCGCGTCCGGAACGGCCCGGGTTCGTCTCGATGCTGACGACCGAGATCCCGCTCTATAACGAGCGGCACCTGGTCAAGGCCGGCCTGACCGGATGGGCGCAGGTCAACTATCCCTACGGCGCCTCGGTCGACGATGCGCGCTCCAAGCTGAGCTACGACCTGTACTACGTGAAGAACTTCAGCGTGCTGTTCGACATCCTGATCATCCTGCAGACCCTGCGGGTCGTGCTGTGGCCCGGGACCAGCGTCCGCTAGACGTGTAAGACAAGTTTACACGTCCGCTGCGCCTGCCGTCCGAGCGTTCTCTAGCTCGTTCACATCATTGATCATTCTCCAGTGGCATCGACCTTGCTCAGTAGCGGGTGTCGATACGGCAAACCCTTCCTGGAGGTTCACATGGTCTCTCTCAAGAACACGCTGCTCGCGAGCTGCATCATCCTCGCGGCCGCCGCCGGTGCGGCGCGCGCCGACGTGTATCATGTGGACGTCTATTCCGGAGATATCGGGCAGGGCTTCGACGCCGTCGCCGGCAGCGCGTCCCTGTTCACGGCGGCAAATCACAGCCAGCACGCGACGTTCACCTATACCGGCACCCTGAACTTCTCCGACACCGCGGCGCAGAACAGCACGCCGGCGGGTGACCTGAACTCGAGTTTCTTCGGCAGCGATGCCAGCGGGATCTCGAACTACGTCGACCTCACCACCCCGCTCAGCGCGGATTACGGGAATTTCGCGACCCTAGGCAGCTTCCTCGCCTCCAGCGGCAGCGTCGCCGGCTACGGCTACGACTCGCTCTATATCATCCAAAGCGAGACGCCCGCGGCCGGCGGCACGAACCTGACGATCACGCATGACGACGGCGTCGGCGTCTATGCCAATCAGGCGTTGCAGCCGGGCACCACGACCGGACCGACGACGGCGGTGACCGAGACGATCACGCTGCCGGCCAACAACCAGTACTCGATCGACTACACC
>CAXTOE010000015.1:0-17500 GCA_964245685.1 uncultured Acetobacteraceae bacterium
GTCGTGCTGCTGCCCGAGGATGCGCTGCTGATGGCGGTCGTGCATCGGCACGGCACCGCGCAAGCCCGTCCCGCACTCGGGGTGCTGCAGGGCTGGGGCGTCTGGCATGGTGCGCTTGCGACCACCGTCTCGCACGACAGTCACAACCTGACCGTGTTCGGTCACGATCCCGAGGACATGGCGCTGGCGGCCAACGCGCTGATCCGGTGCGGCGGTGGCCTCGCGGTCGCCTCTGGCGGGGTGCTGCGTGCGCTGCTGGAGCTGCCCCTGGGCGGCCTGATCTCCGACCGTCCGGCGCCGGAGGTGGCGGAAGCCTTCTCCGTGCTGCGCCGGGAGGCGGACCGGATCGCCGACTTCGCCGAGTCGGTGCTGCCGTTCCGCAGCGTCACCGGCGCCAGCCTCGCCTGCAATCCCGGACCGCATCTGACCGATCTCGGCGTCACCGACGGTTCCACCGGCACGGTGTTCGCGGACAGCATCATCGACTTCGAACCGGGCGTGCCGGGCGCCTGAAGCCGGGCGCCTAGGGTGTCGCGGCCTTGGGTCCGCGCGCGGTGTCGGCGACGAAGCCGTCCAGGAAGTGCCCCACGTCGATCGCCTGCACGATATGCACCAGCTGCTCGCCGGCGTGCGGCGCCAGGTGGGGCGGCCAGACATGGGCCCGGCCGTAATCTGGCCCCGGCAGGATGTCGATGTCCATCGCCGCCACGATCTGCTTCGTGACCAAGCTCGGCTCCACCGCGACCGCGGCCGCCATCTCGTCCCAGAACGGCGTGCCGGGTTTGGCGTAGCTTGCGACGTAGGCGCCGATCGCCGAGCCGCTGGCGGCGACGCGCGCCAGCAGCGCCTTGTCGGTGACGGCGGTGAGCGTGACGGTGCCGAGCACGGTGATGCGCGGCCAGGGTGCCGTCAGCACCACGTGCGCCGCCTCCGGATCGAAGATCATGTTGAAGTCGGTGTAGTAGTCCAGTCGGTGCGCGGCCTCCGCCTCCAGCTGCGGCAGGCCGGTGTCGAGCAGCGCGCCCATGAACACCAGCTGCCTAGCCAGCGCGGGCAGGTCGGGTGCGGCGCGTATCGCCAGCGCCAGGTCGGTCATCGGCCCCGCCGCGATGATCGTCACCTGGTGCGGATGCGCCCGCACCAGCCGGATCATCGCCGACATCGCGGTCTCGTTCGCCGGCCGCAGCGTCGGCCGTCCCTCCGGCATCGCCGGGATCAGCTCGGGCTGGTCGGCGTGGGCGCCGGCGCGCTGGCCGCCGTTCCACGCCCCCTTCCAAAGGATCCGGCCGTAGCGCTGCTCCCAGTCGCGCATCTCCGCCTGCGTCCGCAGCAGCGGCATCTCCGCACCAGGATAGACCGGGATGCCGCCCAGCCGCGCGATCTCCAGGAAGCGCAGCAGGTGCGCGCACTCCTCCTCGCGCCACCCGTCGCCGGTCACCACGCCGAGGCCGAGCAGCCGCACGTTGCTGCGGAGCAACGGCAGCAGCGACTGGATGTCGGAGCCGCCCGGTCCCGCGAAATCGTTGTCGAGGAACACCAGCGACGGCGCCGCCGCCCGCGATGGTAAGGCGGCCGACAGCGTCAGCAGCAGCAACGTGACGTACAGGCGAAGCGATCGGGTGTGGTGGAACGGCATCGGGTCCTCCGCGGCTGCGAGCGCACTTGCACGATGCGTGCCTGGCATGGAACTTGCGTGGAGTCGCAACGACACCCGCGTACGCGACGCCGTGTTCCGCGAGGAGGAGACGATGGGCAGTTCGGTGCGCGCGCGGGATACGACGTCCTTCGCCCGATCATGCGGCACGGCATCGATCGCGGCCTTGGCGATTGTCATCACGGTGCGGGCGCACGCCCAGGGTGTGCCCGCCGGCGGCGGCGTCGCGACCCCGGCCGCTCAGCCGCAGCAGGAGGTCCTGGTCACCGCGCAGCGGCGGCCGGAGCCCAACAAGGAGGTGCCGGTCTCGGTCAGCCGGCTGAACGCGCAGGCGGTGCAGACCATACAGACCGCCGGCGGCGACATCCGCGCACTGGCGGCGCGGGTGCCGAGCCTGAACATCGAGTCCTCGTTCGGCCGCACCTTTCCGAGACTCTATATACGCGGTCTCGGTAATCCCGATTTCGACATCACCGCGGCACAGCCGGTCGGCGTCTACTACGACGACGTCGTGCTGGAGAACCCGCTGCTGAAATCGTTTCCGATCTTCGATATCGACGACGTCGAGGTGCTCGCCGGCCCGCAGGGCACGCTGTTCGGCCGCAACACCCCGGCCGGCGTGCTCAGGATCACGTCCAAGCATCCCACCGACGATTTCGAGGGCTACTTCGACCAGTCGTACGCCACCTACAACACGCTGGCCACCACGGGGGTGGTCAACGCGCCGATCATCCCGGGCAAGCTCGACGTCCGCGTCTCGATCATCAACCAACGACGCGACGACTGGGTCAGCAACGACTATACCGGCGGCTATCGCTGGCGGCAGAACCTCGAGGGCTTCGAGGATCTCGCCGGCCGGTTCCAGGCCATGTACCATTTTGACGACAGCTTCGACATCCTGTTCGAAGCCGACGTGCGCCACCTCGAGGGCACCGCGACGCTGTTCCGCGCCAACATCGTGCAGAAGGGCAGCAACGCGCTGGTGCCCGGCTTCGACCCCAACCAGATCGCGACCGACGGCGACAACTACCAGGACGTCAACACGCGCGGCGGACACGTGACCGTGCACAAGGACCTGCGCGGCTACGGCATCGACTTTATCAGCGCCTACGAGCACGCGGCGATCAAGTCGCGCGGCGACATCGACGGCGGCTACGTGCCGCTGGTGCCGTTCGACGTCGAGACCGCCACGATCACGCCGGCGGTGGACGAGTTCACCGAGGAGTTGCGGCTGTCGGCGAACAACTGGGGCCGCGTGTTCAACCAGGCCGGCGTGTACTACTTCCACGAGTACATCGACAACTACGACCAGGATTTCTCACCGGTCGGCCAGCTCACCACGCAGGCCAACGAGCGCCAGAGCACGGAGTCCGTGGGCCTGTTCGACTCCGCGACCGTGCGCATCACCGACCGGCTCAAGATCGAGGGCGGGGTGCGCTATACGTCGGACTTCCGCACCTTCGATGCGGTGCGCCAGTTCGGCGGCGACGGCTTCCTGCAGCTCGGCACCAAAGCCAACGCCGTCAACACCAGTTGGGACGCGAGTGCCGTCTACGCCCTCACCAGCGGCATCAATGCCTACTTTCGCGCCGCGACCGGCTATCTCGAACCCAGCATCCAGGGTCGCATCACCGACGAGAACTACCTCTCCAAGGCGGGCTCGGAGACCACCACCTCGTACGAGGTCGGACTGAAGGGTGCGATGTTCCACCGTCGCGCCATCTTCACCGTCGACGCCTATATGTGGGACACCAACAACCTGCAGCTCACCGCCTCGGGCGGCACCGCCGACATCACTGAGCTGGTCAACGCCCACAAGGCGATCGGTCGCGGTCTGGAGGGGCAGCTCGACCTGCAGCCGATCCCTCATCTGACCATGAGCGGCAACGTCAGCTACAACTTCACCGAGATCCAGGATCCGAACCTGGAGGTGACCGCCTGCGGCGACGGCTGCACCGTGCTCAACCCGATCGATGCGGTCACGCACAATGCACGCGTCAACGGCAACCCGCTGCCGTTCGCGCCACGCTTCGTGCTCAACGGCAACGCCCGCTACGCGATCCCGCTGCGCCGGCAGGACGAGGTGTTCCTCTCGACCGACTGGTCCTGGCGCAGCAGCGAGGACTTCAGCCTGTACCGCTCGATCGAGTTCGACGGCAAGGCGCTGCTGCTCGGTGGTTTCGCGCTCGGCTACAAGAACAACGCCAAGCACTATCAGCTCGACGTGTTCGTGCGCAACGTGCTCGACCGGATCGTCACCGTGGGCTCGATCGACTTCGACAACCTGGAGGGATTCATCAACGACCCCCGGCTGGTCGGCGTCGAGGGGCACGTGGCCTTCTGAGACCGCCGCTACATCGTCCAGTTGATCAGCACGACGTAAAGCACCAGCACGGCATCGACCACGAGCAGCATCGGCGTCAGCCTGTGCCACTGCCGCCGTGCCAGCACGATCAGCGTGTAGACGAAGCATCCCGACGACAGGCCCATCATCAGGTCGGTGGTGACCACGACCAGCAGCAGGATCAGGATCGGCGGCACCGCGTTCTCGGGCAGCGAGGTGTCGAGATCGCGTATGCCCTCCATCATCAGCACGCCGACCAGCACCAGCGCCGGCGCCGTCGCCTGCGGCGGGATGATGGCGATGACAGGCCAGAAGAACAGCGACAGCGCGAACAGGCTCGCCACCACTACGCCGGTCAGTCCGGTGCGGCCGCCGCTCTCCACGCCCGCCGCGGACTCCACGTAGGCGGCGACGGTGGAGCTGCCGATCAGCGCGCCGACCACTGAGGCGGCGCCGTCGGCGGTGAAGGCGCGCTGCGCGTTCGGGATCCGGCCGTGCGCGTCCATCATCCCGGCGCGACGCGCAACACCGATCAGGGTGGCGGTGGCGGAGAAGAAGTCCGACAGGAAGAAATACAGCGCGATCGGCAGCAGCACCAGGAAGTGCGACGCGAACTGGCGGAAGTCGACCGCGAACAGCAGCCGGCGCGGCAGCGTCGGCCAGTCGAGATAGTGCGTCGGATGCGCGGTGACCGGATGACCGTGCGGGCCTGGGACCGCAAGGCCGATCAGGGTGAGCACGGTGATGGAGAGCAGCAACGCGCCCGGCACGCGTACCGCCATCAGTACCGGTGTCATCAGCATGCCGAGAAACACCAGCATCACCGCCGGCTCGCGCAGGTGGCCGAACGAGACGCCGTGCGCGCCCTGCACCACCAGCCCGCCGTTCTTCAGCCCGAGATAGGCGATGAACAGGCCGATGCCGCACTGCATGCCGAGCCGGATCGAGTCCGGGAACCCCTCCACCAGCCGCGCCCGGAACCGGGTCAGCGCCAGCACCACGAACAGGATGCCGCCGGTCATGACCATGGCGAGTGCCGTCTGATACGAGACGCCCATGCGCAGCACCACGACCTGGGCGAACACGATGTTGGAGCCCATGCCGGGTGCCAGCGCGATCGGCAGGTTGGCGGAGAACGCCATCATCAGCGTGCCGATGATCGCGGCCAGTGCGGTGGTGATGATCAGCGCGTGCAGATCCATGCCGGTCGCGGACAGGATCGCCGGGTTGACCACGACGATGTAGCTCATCGCGCCGAAGGTGGTGCATCCGGCGACGATCTCGCGCCCGACCGTAGAGCCGCTGGCGCGGACGCGGAACAGGTCGCGCCGCGTCGCGACAGGCGGGTGACCAGGCTTGAGGACGACATCATCGTTGTCGGGCAGGACCAGTCCTCCGGCGTATCGCCATCGCAGTTCAGCACAGGCATGATGCCGCAAGCCATCCCGCTTTTCGGCCGCATCGCCGGATCGGAGCCGACCCACCATGCTGGTCGATAGCCACTGCCACCTCGACTTCGACGAGTTCGCCGACGATCTCGACGATGTCATGCGTCGCGCGTCGCAGGCCGGCATCGTCGGCTTCGTCACCATCTGCACGCGCGTGCACGGCTTCGCCCGCGTGCGCGCCGTCGCCGAGGCGCGAGACGAGGTGTGGTGCACGGTCGGCACCCATCCGCACTACGCCGACGAGGAACCCGACGTCACCGCGGCCGAGCTGGTCGCACTCGCGCGGCATCCGAAGGTGGTGGCGATCGGCGAGTCCGGGCTCGACCGTCATCTCGGCCACGCCTCCTGGCCGGCGCAACTGCGGAGTTTCGAGGCGCATATCGACGCGGCGCGGCAGACGCAGCTGCCGCTGGTGATCCACTCGGTGCGCGAGGATGCGGCGATGGCGGCGATCCTGCGACGCGAGAGCGCACGAGGGCCGTTCCCGGTGGTGATGCACTGCTTCTCAGGCGGCGCGGAGCTGGCCCGCACCAACCTCTCGCTCGGCCACGCGCTCTCGTTTTCCGGGCTGCTCACCTATCCGGAGCACGCGGCGCTGCGCGAGCTGGCCCGCGCCGTTCCCGCCGACCGTCTCCTGGTCGAGACCGATGCGCCGTCGCTGCCGCCGGTGGTCCTGCTCGGGCAGCGCAACGAGCCGGCGCAGCTACGCCACGTGGTGCGGCTGCTGGCCGAACTGCGCGGCGTCGCCGCCGAGGAGATCGCGCGCCAGACCAGCGAGAATTTCTACCGGATCTTCACCCGCTGCACCCGGCCCGATGGCCGTTAGGAGGATCGAGCCATGACCGTCGAGATCGCCCCGCTGCCGGACGACCTGCTGATCAACGCCGCCGACGAGGTGCGTATCAGGCAGGACCTCACCCTGACGGCACTCGGCAAGCGCCCGGCCGATCTCGCGTTGCGTGTCGGCCGCCTGCTCGACGTGCACACGCGTCGCTGGCTCGAGGACCAGGAGATCGTCATCAAGCGCCGGCGCATCGCCTGGGTCGGACCGGCGGGCACCTACACGGGGGAAGTCGCGCGACGCGTGCACCGGCCGGGGCTGTCGGCGGTGCCGGGCTTCGGCGAGGTGCACAAGCATATCGAGAGCTCGCACCTCACGCCCGAGCACGAGGCGGCGCTGGTGCTGCCGCGTGGCAACAGCTGGACCTGCGAGGCCAGCCACGAGCTGTCCAACGTCAACGGACCCGGCAACCTCGCCTTCTGGCTGCAGGCGCGCCGGCAGGGCTCGCCGCTCAAGATCTTCCCGCTGCCCGGCTCAGCAGTGCCGCCGACCGCGTACGAGAGCGGCGGCGGCTATTTCGGCCAAGTCGAGCAGGACGCGTTCCTCGCCGAGAGCCTGATGGTCGCCGGCCTGGACGAGGTGATGGACTGGCCTGCGGTGTGGAATCCCAAGACCCCCTCCTACGCCCGGCTCTGGGGCATGATCGAGGCCACCTTCGCCCGCCGCGGCGTGGTGGAGGGCCACGCCGCCGGGCTGCGCGACCGCGCCAGCATCAGCGCCTTCGCCGCCGCCGGTCTGGCTTCCGACCACGAGGCGCTGGCGGCGGACGAGGTGATGGACAAGCTCGCCGCCGGCCTTTTCGTGGAGCTGCGGCCGCACTCGGTCGAGACGGTGATCCCCCGCCTGCTCGCCGAGGGCCTGGCGGACTGGTCGCAGCTGGCGCTGACCACCGACGACCGCAGCGCCAGCGACACGCTGCGCGACGGCGCCAGCGACCACAACGTGCGGGTGGCCATCCGCGCCGGGCTGGCGCCCGAGATCGCGATCCAGTGCGTCACCATCAACCCGGCGCGACACATGCGGCTGACCCCCTGGGTCGGCAGCCTCTCGCCCGGACGCTTCGCCGACATCGTGCTGCTCTCGGACCTCGCCGCGATCGACATCGCCGAGGTCTGGGCGGACGGGCAGCAGGTCTCGCAAGGCACGCGCTTCATCGGCCACACGCCGCGGATCGCGTGGCCGGACTGGGCCGTGCACTCGGTCCGTCTCGGCCGCAGCGTCGAGGCGGCGGATTTCGCGATCGCCGCGGCACCGGGGCGCGAGACCATGCAGGCCGCCGTGCTGCGGCCGTTCCACTGGACCGACGGCTTCCTGACCGAGACCCTGGCCGCGCGCGACGGGCTGGTGCAGCGCGATCCCGACCGCAGCATCACCAAGTTCGCCATCGTCGACCGCTATTCCGGCCGGGGCGGCGTCTCGCGCATGTTCTGGCGCGGCTGCGGCCCGCGCACGCCCGGCACGGCGCTGGCCTGCTCGGTGGCGCACGACCAGCACAATATCTGGGTGGTCGGCTCCTGCGACGCCGCGATGGCGATGGCGGTGAACCAGATCGCAGCCCAGCAGGGCGGCTGGGTTCTGGTGCGCGAGGGCGCCGTCGTCGCCACCGTGCGCTACGAGATCGGCGGCCTGATGACCGCACGCCCGGCCGAGGCGCTCGATGCGGAGATGCAGGCGCTCTACGCCGCGGCCGAGCGCGTGGAGTGGATGTACGAGCCGACCTTCCACACCCGCTGGTTCCCCGGCTTCCCGGAGCGCCTGATCTTCGCGACCCTGACCTGCGCCCCATGGCAGTGGGTCCTGGTGGCGCCGCACGAGCGGGCGCCGGAAGGCTTCGTCAACGTGCAGACCGGCGAGACGCACCCGGTGGTGTGGTAAGTCCGCCGGCGCCATCACTCCAAGTTCGTATGCCTCGCGCGCATCGCGTCCTCGCTCTCGCCCAGACGGGCGGCGAGGCGCGAGACGAGGTACTCGGAGAACATGAACTGGATCGCCTCGAAGGCGCTGCCCATGGTGAAGGGCGACGGGTCGCTCGTAGGCCGCGCCATGGTGCGGGCGGGGATCAGCACCACGCGGTCGGCGAGTGGCGCGAGTGCCGCCGCCGGCTCGGCGGTCAGCAGCACCACCCGTCCGCCCGCCCGTCGCACGATCCGCATCAGGGCGGCGGTGGTCTCGAGCGCGCCCGGACCGGCGCTGGTGAGCAGCAGGTCGCCGGCCAGCAACGGCGGCGTGGTCATATCGCCGACGACGTGGACCGGGAGGCCGAGATGGAACAGGCGCATCGCCAGCGCGCGCATCATCAGTCCCTCGCGGCCGAGCGCGTGCAGCGCGATCCGACGCGCGGCGCACAGCTCCGCGATCAGGGCTTCGAACGCACCCGGATCGACCGCGTCGGCGATCGCCTCCAGCTCGCGGCTGGCGGACCGCGTCCAGGCGCTGAAACCGGCATCGCTCATGATGATTTCCTCTCGCGCCGCACGGCCGGGCGCTTCCAGGACGGCAGCTGGCGACGCAGCAGCCCGACCGCCGCGACCGCGACCAGCGTGGCGCCCCAGATCGTCAGGGTCAGGAATTCGCTGAAGCCGAGCAGGTTGAACGCGGTCGAGATCAGCTGCAGGATGGCGAGCGCGATCAGCAGCCCGCTGACCTTGCCGAAGCCGCCCATCGGATCGATCCCGCCGAGCACGCCGGCCAGCACTGTGACCAGCAGGAAGCTCTCGCCGTAGTTGGCGTTCGCCGAGTTGAAGCGCGACATCATGATCACGCCCGCCATCCCGGCGAGCAGCCCCGACATCGCGTAGATCCGCACCAGCAGCCAGCGCGTGTCGACGCCGGAATAGCGCACCGCGGACGCGTTGGAGCCGATCATCGCCACCAGGTTGCCGAACGGCGAGCGGTTGAGCACCACCGCGACCGGCCACGCCACCAGCAGGAGCACGATGAGGGCCACCGGCACGCCGAGGATGCTGGCGTTGCCGAGGAACAGCACCAGCGGCGGGAAGCCCGAGATCACGCCGCCATGCGTGAGGCCGACGCTGAGGCCCTTGATCATCGTCATCGTGCCGAGCGTGGTCAGGATCGGCGACACGTCGAGGAAGCCGATGACGAGGCCGTTCAGCGCGCCGATCATGGTCGCGATCAGCAGGCCGACGAGGAGCGCTCCGACCTGGCACGGGACGGCGAGCGCCGACGGTGCCGACGGGATCACGTCGAGCAGCAGGTAGCCGGAGGCGAGCGCGCTGAAATCGGCGACCGCGATGATGGAGAGGTCGAGACCGCCTGAGAGCAGCGCCACCATCATCGCGAGCGACAGCAGGCCGAGCTGCGGCACCTGCAGCGCCATCGAGCGCAGCGAGCCCATGGTGAACAGGTTGCCGCCGACGAGCCCGCCGAACAGCACCACCAGCAGGAACAGCAAGAGCAGCAGCCGGCGGTTGGTGCCGCTGCCCCGGCCGGCCAGGAGTGCTGCGAACGGCGTGGCGTTCGACGCGAGGCCGGGTGCCGCGGCGCGGCGTGGCGGCGCGTCGCTCACGAGGCGGCGGCCGCGATCACGCGCCGTGTCGCGGCGCGCTGGCGTCGCCGTTCCCACGAGATCGTCGACACCGCGACGAGGATGACCGCACCGTCGAAGAACTGCGTCCAGTACGAGGAGACGCCGACCAGGATCAGGCCGTTCTCCATGATCGCGAGCACCGCGACGCCGAGGATCATGCCGAGCACCGAGCCCTGGCCGCCGGTGAGGCTGGCGCCGCCCAGGACCACCGCGGCGAGCACGTTCAGCTCGCGTCCGACGAGCACGTTGGGCGCGATCGACTGCGCGAGCTGGCCCTGCACCAGCGAGGCGAGGCCGGACACCAGGCCCATGTAGCCGTAGACGACCAGGTTTAGCCGGAACGCGTTGAAGCCGACGCGCGCGGCGGCCTCGGCGTTGCCGCCGAGCGCGTAGATCTGCCGGCCGATGCTGGTGCGGTTCAGCAGCAGCCATGACGCCGCGAAGCAGACGAACAGCCCGATGATCTGCGCGTTCAGCACGTAGGGGTTCTGCGCCCGGTCGGTATAGACGACCCAGGAGAACGCATCGAGGAACCAGTCCGGCAGGTTGAACAGCTGGTTGCCGTGGCTGAGGAACATCAACAGCCCGAAATAGACGTTCAGCATCGCGATCGACACGATGATGCTGGACAGCCTCAGCGTGCTGATCAGCACCGCGTTGAGCAGTCCCAGCAGCAGGCCGGAGCCGAGCCCGAGCACGAACAGCAGTGGCCAGCCGCCGTGCCACCGTATCACCAGCACCATCGCGACGTACTGCGCCACCGACGCGATCGCGGTGAACGAGATGTCGATCCCGCCCGAGATCAGCACCACCAGCAGGCCGGCGGCGCACATGCCGGCGAACGACGACGCGGTCAGCAGGTCGAGGATGTTCTGCGGCTTCAGGAAACGCGGGCTGGCGAGCGAAAGTGCGACCACCAGCAGTGCCGCCACGACCAGCAGCCGGAACTCGTGGGTGCGACGGAACGCCCTAAGCATCGACCAGCTGCCGCAGCGCGTCCTCGGAGCTCGCGGACGGCACGATCTCGCCGGTCACGACGCCCTCCCGCATCACCAGCACCCGATCGGTGTGGTAGAACACCTCCGGGATCTCGTCCGAGATCATGAGGACCGCGAGCCCCTGCGCAGCGAGCGCGTGCACGATCGCGTAGATCCCGTCCTTGGCGCCGATGTCGACGCCGCCCGTCGGGCTGTCGAGGATGAGCAGGCTCGGGTGCGTCGCGAGCCACTTCGCCAGCACCACGCGCTGCTGGTTGCCGCCCGACAGCGTGCCCACGGGGTTCTGCGGATCGGATGTCTTGATGCCGAGCTCGCCGATCCCGTGCCCGACCGTCGCCGCGCGTCGTGCCGCCGGGATCAGCCCGAAGCGCGCGCGGAGCCGGTCGAGCACCGAGAGCGTGATGTTGTCGGCGATCGATTGCTGCATCACCAGGCCGAGCGACAGCCGGTCCTCCGAGACGTAGGCGATGCCGCGCCTGATCGCCTCGCTGGTGTCGTGTCGCGACAGCCTCTCGCCGCGGATGCGGATCTCGCCCTCGTCGGGCGGGTTCATGCCGAACAGCGACAGTGCGAGCTCGGTGCGGCCGGAGCCGAGTCGTCCGGTGATGCCGACGATCTCGCCCGCCCGCACCTCGAGGTCGATGTCGCGGTAGTCGCCGGTGCGCGACAGGCGCGTGACCGAGAGCACGGAGCGCCCGCGTGCGCGCGCGGCGTCGCGGGTCCGGTAGGCGAAGGTCTTGCCGGTCATCAGCTCGCCGAGCCGGTCGCCGGTCATGCCGGACGCGGCGTAGGTGCCGACCTTCTCGCCGTTGCGCAGCACGGTGACGCGGTCGGCGATCTCCAGCACCTCGTCGAGACGGTGGCTGACGAACATCACCGCGATGCCGCGTCGCTTGAGCGCGATTGCCAGCGCCAGCAGCGCGTCGACCTCGCGCCGGGTGAGCGATGCGGTCGGCTCGTCCATGATCACGAGCCTCGCGTCGGCGGCCATGGCCCGGCAGATCGCGACCAGCTGCCGCTGCGCGATCGGCAGGTCGGCGACGAACGCGTCGAGATCGAGAGAGACGCCGATGCGCGCGATCGCCGCCGCCGCGATCTCGCGCATGGCGCGGCGGCGGACCAGGTGCACGCCGCGATGGAGCCCGACGGCGACGTTCTCCGCCACCGTCAGGTTGGTGAACAGCGACAGGTCCTGGTAGATCACCTGTATGCCGCGACGGATGCTGTCCGCCGGCGTCAGGTGGTGCACCGCCTCGCCGAGGATCGTAATCTCGCCGCCCGGCTCGGGCGGCTGCACGCCCGAGATGATCTTGATCAGCGTCGACTTGCCCGACCCGTTCTCGCCGGCGATGCAGTGGATCTCGCCGACCTCGACGGAGAGGTCGACGCCCTCGAGCGCCGCGACACCGCCGAAGCGCTTGGAGATCGCGCGCAGGTCGAGGAAGCTGCCCATCGGCCGAACCGTACGCCGCGGCGCCTGCGCCGGACGCTACAACCCCTGGGCGATCAGCCCGTCGACGGTCTGCTTGTTGATCGTCAGCGTGCGGTCGACGCTGATCAGCTTGCCGGCCACGTCGACGCGGGCCTTGCCGAGCCCGGGGATCTCCATGCCGTCCTGGAACGTGGCCTTCTTCAGGGTTAGGCTGGCGACGGCCACCATGGCGTAACCGGCATCCTTGGGGCTCCAGACGAAGCACTCGCGTACGGAGCCGTTCATCAGCAGCGGCTTCACCTGCGAGGGGATCGCGGTGCCGAGCACCGCGATCTTGTTCTGCAGATGACGCTGGTGCAGCACGTTGCCGGCGCCGATCGCGCCGTTCGAGCCGAAGCCGATCACGCCGCGCACGTCGGGATAGGCCTGCAGCGTGTTGCGCATCACCTGCTCGGCGGTGTCGACCTCGTCGGCGCCGGGAAAGCGCGCGGTCGCGAGCTTCATGCCCGGGAAGTGCGCCTGCTGGTAGGCGATCGCGGCGTCGGCCCACTTGTTGTGCAGCGGCGTGGTCAGCGTCCCGACCATCAGGATGTACTCGCCCTTGCCGCCCATGAAGCCGGCGAGCGCCTTCATCTGGGTCTCGCCGAACGCCGTGCTGTCGATCATCTCGACGTCCCAGGTGCGGTTCTCCTGGTTCGGGCCTTCCTGGGTGATGACGACGATGCCGGCATCCTGCGCGCGCTGCAGCACCGGGCCGAGCACCTTCACGTCGAGCGGGATCAAGCCGATCACCTGAACCTTCTTGGCGATCAGGTCCTCGACCATGGAGACCTGCTGGGCGGGATCGACGTGCGCCGGGCCGATCATGGTCGCGTCGACGTCGAACTTCTTGCCGCCCTCGCTGATGCCCTGGCCCACCAGGTTGAACCAAGGAATGCCGATGATCTTGGCGACCGTCACCATCTGCGCGCTCGGGGCGGCGCGGACGCGGAGCGGCCAGCTGGCCACGCCGATCGCGGACGCCGCAGCCAGGCCCTTCAAGGTATCACGCCGCTTCATCATGTCCTCCCCCGCCGCAGGCTCTTCGCGAGCCATTCCTGTTCGGATGATCATCAGGCACTTGGCGATGGAAGTAAACGGTGTGCCATCGAGACGGCTGCCGCCCCGGGCCCGTGGCGGCGCGGCGGCTCATCCCCCCTCGGCGCTCGACCCCGTCGTCACGTTGGACATGAAGATCGCGGCGACCGAGATGCTCAGCGACATCAGGGCCGCGATGAAGAACACGTCGATGTAGGCCAGCGTCGAGCTCTGGCTCTCCAGCAGCTGGAACACCTGGCCGGGCGCCTGCTGCACCGCCTGCGCCGCGGCGCTGCCGTAGCTCATGGCGGCCTGCTGCACCTGTTGCAGCAGCACGTCGTAGGGCTGGTTGGTCGGGTCGAGGTTCTGTATCAGGTGGGCCCGCCTGATCTGCTGGTGATCGGTGACGAGCGCGTTGCCGATCGAGATCCCGACGCCGCCATAGACGTTGCGCGCCATGGTGAACAGGCTCGCCGCGTCTCCCTTCAGCTCCGACGGTATGGTGGAATAGGCGCTGGCGCTGAGCGGCACGAAGAGCAGGACGAGCGCGGCTGTCTGCCCGGCGCGGAACAGCGCGACATGGTAAAAGTCGAGGTCCGGGACGAGGTCCATCGAGTAGTAGCAGGAGGCGCCGAGCGCGACGCCGCCGCACAGGATGACCCATTTGACCGGCACGACGTTCATCACCTGGCCGACGATCGGGATCATGAGGCACAGGATGAAGGCGCCGGGCGCCAGCACCCAGCCGGCGAGCACCGGGTTGTAGCCGAGCACGTCCTGGGCGAACAGCGGCATGATGATGGAGCTCGCGTACAGCACGAAGCCCATCATCGCCATCGAGTACCAGGACAGCGCGAAGTTGCGGTCCTTGAACACGCGCAGGTTCACCACCGGATCCTTCGCGTAGAGCAGGTAGAAGGTGCCGCCCACGTAGCCGATGACGGACAGGGCGAACATGACGCGGATGAAGTTCGAGGCCAGCCAGTCATAGTCCTCGCCGCGGTCCGCGCCGAGCTCCATGCAGCCGAGCGCCAGGGCGATCAGGACGGTGCCGATCCAGTCGAAGCGCGGTGCACGGCGCTTCCGCTCGGCCATGTCGGGCGGATCCTCGACGAACTGCAGCACGCCGAAGATCGTCAGGATGCCGACCGGCACGTTGATCAGGAAGATCCAGTGCCAGCTGGTGTCGAAGGTGAGGTAGCCGCCTAGGAGCGGTCCGACCACGGGTGCGATGATGGTCGCGACCGCCGTGATCGAGAGCGCCTGCTGGCGCTGGCTGGGCGGAAAGGTGTCGAGGATGATCTCCTGCTGCATCGGCTGCAGCCCGCCGCCGAACAGACCCTGCAGCGCCCGGAACAGCAGCAGCTCGAGGAAGTTCGTGGACAGGCCGCAGGCGAGCGACATCGCCGTGAAGCCCGCGATGGAGATGAGAAAATATCTCTTGCGCCCGAGATGCTGGCTGAGCGAGGTGGAGATGGTCAGCGTGACCCCGTTCGCGACCAGGTAGGTGGTCAACGCCTCACAAGATGAGCGCACGTTCCTCTCAGCTCGGGCCTCATCACGACCGGTCCTGAACAACGTGACAATGTCGTTATGATTCTAAACCGACGTTTCGGATCATAGCGCCTGATCTACGATCACAACCGGATCCTCTCCACCTCATCCTGCGTCAGTCGTTCCTGCGTGCGGTCGTAGAGCTTGGAGGTGCGCGGGCTCTCGTGCGCGGCCATCACCTGGGCGTGCTCGAGCATACCGCCGTCGCTAAGGTAGGCGGTGATCCCCGTCGCCCGGAACGAGTGGCAGCTGATCGGCGCCATGATCCCAGCCGCCAGTGCTCGGCGCCGGATCATCGCCCAAGCATCCCCCTGCTGCATCGGCCGCTCCGACAGCAGGTCCGGCCGCCACCCCTTGGCCGTGCGGAACAGCCAGCCCTTGCGGTCCTCGCCGATCCCGGCCGCCGCCACGCAGGCGTGCACCGCCTCAGCGAGCGCGTGGTGCGCCGGCATCGCGTGCTGCTTGCCGCCCTTCTCGTGCAGCCGCAGGGTCTCCAGCCCGCACCCTGCGGCCGCATGTCCTCCACCCGCATCTGCAAGGCAGCTGCGATCCGCGCGAACGAATAGGTCAGCGCCGCGATCAGCGCCCGGTCGCGCACCTCCTGCTGGCCGATGGCGCCCATCAGCCGGCGCCACTCGGCCGCCTCGAGCACCGGCGTCTTCCCGGTCTTGGCCACGTGCCTGGGTCCGCGGACCGAGCTCGCCGGGTTGGACGGCATGACCTGGCCCACCACCAGCCAGTCGCACAGCATGCGGATGGCGGCCAGCTGCTGCTTCACGCTGGGGACGGCCACCTTGCGCTGCAGCGCCTCGACGTAGGCCGCGACGTCAAACGGGCGGATGCCGGCAAGCCGCAGACCGAGGCTCTCGCACCAGCCGAAGAAGCACGCGCAGGCCCGCGCATAGGCGCGGCGCGTGTTGGCGTTACGGATGTTGGCGGTGAAGAACTCGACACAGCGCCAGGCGGCCTGTTCCCCAAGGTCCTCCACCAGCGCCGGAACCGCCAAAGCCGAAGACTTGGGCGATATGGAAAGGGCACGCGGGCGAAGTGCCCAGTCTGTCAAGTCAGTCGCCACCACCGGCCTCCGCCAGGTAATCCGCCGGCTGCCGGATGCGCGTGCCGCACCAGGGATGCAGCACGAGCAGATCGGCATCACCGGTGACGATCGTTGCTGCGCCGGAAGCAAGTGCCAGCTCGAGGTACTTGTTGTCTTTCAAATCGCGGCAGTCGGTGACCCGCTCGGACGGGCTGAACCACACGGCCTGGCCGCGCAGGACGTCGAGGATGCGCTCCCGCCGCGCCGCCGAGACCGCTGCGGCGAAGCGTGAGCGGCTGAGCACCTCGACGACTTCTCTCTCCACGTCGGCGGACAGCGCGAAGATGTCGATTGCTTCCGCTCGCAGCAGCCCCTGCTCGGGCACGCTGTCCTCGCGCAACGCCGCGCTGACCACGGTCGAGGCGTCGAAGACGATCAAGCGGCCGGGTTGCCGCGACCCTCGGCGTTGTAGGCCTCCAGCTCGGTGTCGACGTCGGCATCCGTCAGGCCGGCGTCGCGGGCCTCGGCCTTCGCAGCGGCGATGGCCTGCGCCAGCTCGCTCGGACCCTGACGCGGGCGGAGCACGCGGCTGACCAGGCGGCCCATCGCCGCGCGGGTGCGCGCGTCGGCGAGTGCGGCGACCGCGCCGGCCTCGATGGGGATCGGCACCTCGACCGTGTCGGGCATAGGGGTCCTCCTGAAGGAGCCTACCGCCGCGCGTCGGGCTGCGGCAAGTCATCACCCCTAATAACGGACGTTATCAGGGGTGATGAGCGAAGGCCGTTGCGGCTCAGGTTTGATCGGGCGACAACATCCCATGAGCAAGCACTTGAGCCTCTCAAAGGTCGACGAGCTCTACCAACCGACTCTGCAGGCGCTTGCAAGGCTCGGTGGCTCGGCGTCGGTCGATGAGCTCGAGGACGCCATCATCTCTGCCTTGGGAGCTACCCAGGAGCAGCTCGACATGACCTATCCGAAGAGCGGTACTCACGTCCTCAGCGACCGAATGTCCTGGGCACGAAGCTGGCTCAAGTTTCCTGGCTTTATCGACAATCCTAGGCGGGGCGTCTGGGTTCTCACCGAAGAGGGACGATCAGCTACCGAACGATCAAGCGGCGAGCTGCGAAAAATCGTCAACGATTCTTACAAGGCTGTCATGGCAGCTAGAGCAGGCCAAGCCGTTGAAGAGGAGCCCTCCTCCCCGAGTGCAGAGTCCGATGCTACCCGGTGGTCGGATCACTTGCTGCGGCGCATTCAGACCATCGAACCGTCCGCCTTCGAGCGACTGTGCCAGCGCATGCTGCGGGAGAGCGGCTTCACCCGTGTGGAGGTAACCGGGAAGTCCGGCGATGGCGGGATCGATGGCGCAGGTGTGCTGCGCGTCAACCTGATCTCCTTTCAGGTCCTCTTCCAGTGTAAGCGGTACAAGGGATCCGTCGGCTCAGAGGTGATACGAAACTTTCGCGGCGCGATGCAAGGACGTGCCGATAAGAGCCTGATCATCACCACCGGCGGCATTGTCACGTTGTTCAGGACCGGTCGTGATGAGGCCCGAGCTGAGAGGAA
>CAXTOE010000016.1:0-13648 GCA_964245685.1 uncultured Acetobacteraceae bacterium
CGCTACGACAGGCTCGCCAGAAACTTCCTCTCAGCCGTCGCTCTCGTCGCAACCACCTGTTCCTGGCTAAAGTGATAGAGTCGGCAACCTAGAGCATATTCGCTCGCCTTGAGATCAGCTGCCGATCGCCATGGTAACGGTCGCTTCGCCAGGCGCTTTCTCGACGTAGGACCTAACCGTAGCCAAGCTGGACAACGTCATTATGCCGCCTTTGAACAAAGCGCGTGTGCAATGGTGCGGGTTGAGATCTATTAGGGCACGACGGCCCGCTCGCCATACTGATATCTAGCATGACGCCGGCCTGCGGGACCACACGATGCCGGCGATCCGCGCGTTCGCAGGAACGGCAGCCGGAGCCGACCGGCACAGCGGCCGCCGGGATCTTGAGGTCCAGTCCGATCACTTAGATGATAAGTGGCGCGCAGCCTGTCTCACAGCGGGAGCGTCAGGGCGACCGAGTGCGGGCGGCTTAGGCAGGCGCGGTCGCTCCGGCCAACCACCCGCGCGGGGTTTGGATGCGTCACGTCGTCGGATGTTCACGCGAGCTATACCAACGTCTCATCGGGCCGCACAAAAAGCGCTGTAGAAGTTCCGTTGGCCGAGGAGCGCTTCAGCACGTTGCCCGCGATGTCCGTCTTGAGGAGGAACGGTGGCCCAGACATGTTGGAGCGCTGCAGGATCGCAGCCCTCGACCTAGCCGCCTCAAGGAACGCCGGGATGCTCTGCCAGACGATGCATCGCCGGTCATGGGAGCGGCCGTCGATCGGCGTCAAGGATGGTTGAAACTGCGCCGGTGCACGACGAGAGTGGTTCCTGAGGTCCTGGCAATGGACCCGCCCGATCGCGTTGAGAAAGTGGAGCAATGATCGATCACGAGGTCCGGGTGCATCCGGAGAGCGAGCGGCTGGCGCGCGAGGAGCAGCTCGCCTGGAAGATCGCCGCGGTGGCCTCCGATCCGGTCGAGGTCGAGGCCGAGGTGGCCGAGATGATCGTCAACCGCCTGATCGACAACGCGGCGGTGGCGGTGGCCGCGCTCGATCGCCACCCGGTGGTGAGTGCTCGCGACCAGGCGCTGGCGCATCCGCGTCCGGGGGGCGCCACCCTGTTCGGGCTCGGCCCGGCGGTGCGCGTGCACGCAGAGTGGGCGGCCTGGGCCAACGGCACCGCGGTGCGCGAGCTCGACTACCACGACACCTTCCTGGCCGCCGAGTATTCTCATCCCGGCGACAACATCCCCCCGCTCCTGGCGGTGGCGCAGCAGGCCGGATGCAGCGGCGCCGCACTCCTGCGCGGCATCGCCACCGGCTACGAGATCCAGGTCGACCTGGTGCGCGCGATCAGCCTGCACGCGCACAAGATCGACCACGTCGCCCATCTCGGTCCGTCGGCCGCCGCCGGGATCGGCAGCCTGCTCGGCCTGCCTACGCCGGTGATCTACCAGTCGGTGCAGCAGGCGCTGCACGTGACCACGGCGACGCGGCAATCGCGCAAGGGCGAGATCTCGTCGTGGAAGGCGTTCGCGCCGAGCCACGCCGGCAAGCTGGCGATCGAGGCAGTGGACCGCGCCCTGCGTGGCGAAGGCGCGCCGAGCCCGATCTACGAGGGCGAGGACGGGGTGATCGCCTGGATGCTGGCCGGCAGGGAGGCGCGCTACCGGGTGAAGCTGCCGGCGCCGGGCGAGCCCAAGCGGGCGATCCTCGACACCTACACCAAGGAGCATTCCGCCGAGTATCAGAGCCAGGCACTGATCGACCTCAGCTTCGGGCTGGGCAGGCGGATCGACGACTGGGACGAGGTGCGCGACATCCTGATCGAGACCTCGCACCATACCCATACCGTGATCGGCACCGGCTCGAACGACCCTCAGAAATTCGACCCGACCGCCTCGCGCGAAACGCTGGACCACTCGATCATGTATATCGTCGCGGTGGCGCTGCAGGACGGCGCGTGGCACCATCTGCGCTCCTACGACCTAGCCCGCGCGCGGCGCCCCGACACGGTCGCGTTGTGGCAGAAGATACGCACCGTCGAGGATCCGCGATGGACCGCGCGCTACCACGCGGACGACCCGTCGGTGAAGGCGTTCGGCGGCAGGATCGTCATCACCCTCGAGAGCGGCGAGGTGATCGCGGACGAGCTGGCGGTCGCCCACGCCCACACCCTGGGTGCCACGCCCTGGAGCCGTCCGGACTACCTGCGCAAGTTCAGGATCCTGACCGACGGCATCCTCGCCCGCACCGAGGTCGAGCGCTTCCTCGAGGTCGTGCAGCGCCTGCCGACGCTGCCGGCGGAGGCGCTGGCGCAGCTGAACGTGGCAGTGCCCGCGGGCTGCCTCGCGGTCGGTGCCGCCGGCATCTTCTAGCCCCGAGACTAACGCAGCAGAGGAGCCCGCGATGAGCGAGACGGTGGCCGCGGCCATGCCGAGAGCCAAGAAGTCGGTGGCGCTGTCGGGCGTCGTCGCCGGCAACACCGCGCTGTGCAGCGTCGGCCGGCACGGCCATGAGCTGCACTATCGCGGCTACGACATCATCGACGTCGCGCGCGCCTGCAGCTTCGAGGAGATCGCGCACCTGCTGGTGCACGGCACGCTGCCGAACGTCGTCGAGCTCGCCGCCTACCGGCTGAAGCTCAGGCGACTGCGCGGCGTGCCCGCCGCCGTGCGCGCGGTGCTGGAGAAGCTGCCGGCGGCGGCGCACCCGATGGACGTGATGCGCACCGCCGTCTCCGCACTCGGCTGCGTGCTGCCGGAGAAGCAGAACCAATCCGCCGCCGGCGCCCGCGACATCGCCGACCGGCTACTGGCCTCGCTCGGCTCGATGCTGCTGATCTGGTATCATCGCAGCCATAACGGCGTGCGCCTCGAGGTGGAGACCGACGACGACAGCATCGGCGGGCACTTCCTGCACCTGCTGCACGGAGAGCGGCCATCGCAGAGCTGGGTGCAGGCGATGCACGCCTCGCTGGTGCTGTATGCCGAGCACGAGTTCAACGCCTCGACCTTCGCCGCGCGCGTCATCGCCGGCACCGGGTCGGATCTCTACTCCGCCATCGCCGGCGGCATCGGCGCGCTGCGCGGCCCCAAGCACGGCGGCGCCAACGAGGCGGCGCTGGAGATCCAGCAGCGCTACGCGACCCCTGACGCGGCGGAGGCGGACATACGTGCCCGTCTCGAGAGCAAGGAAGTGGTGATCGGTTTCGGCCATCCGGTCTACACCGTCTCGGACCCGCGAAACGACGTGATCAAGCAGATCGCGCGCGAGCTCAGCGTCGAAGCCGGCTCGCTGGTCCGCTTCCAGGTCGCCGAGCGGATCGAGAGCGTGATGGCGGCGGCGAAGCGTATGTTCGCCAACCTGGACTGGTTCTCCGCGGTCTCCTACCAGGCGATGGGGGTGCCGACGGCGATGTTCACGCCGCTGTTCGTCATCGCCCGCACCGCCGGCTGGTCGGCGCACGTCATCGAGCAGCGGCAGGACGGCAAGATCATCCGTCCGACCGCGCACTATGTCGGCCCGGAGAACCGCGCCTTCGTCCCGCTCGACGAGCGACCGTGAGGAGATCGCCATGCCCTACCTGATCGCCGACGAGCAGCCGGCAGAGGCGGCAGGGGTGCGCCTGCGCCGGCTGCTCGAGCGGCCCGCGATCCTGCAGATCCCCGGCACCCATAACGGCCACGCGGCCTTGCAGGCGCGGGCCGCGGGGTTCGAGGCCTGCTACCTCTCCGGCGCGGCGATGACGGCCTCGATGGGGCTGCCCGATCTGGGCATCATCACCGTCGACGAGGTCACCTTCTTCATCCGCCAGGTGGCGCGCGCCTCGATGCTGCCGGTGCTGGTGGACGGCGATACCGGCTACGGCGAGGCGCTGAACGTCATGCACATGGTGCGCAGCTTCGAGGAGGCGGGCGCTGGCGGCGTGCATCTCGAGGACCAGCTGCTGCCGAAGAAGTGCGGCCACCTGAACGACAAGAGGCTGGCCACTCCCGCCGACATGGCGGCCAAGATCGCGGCCGCGGTGCGCGCCAGGTGCAGCCTGCTGGTCGTCGCGCGCACCGACGCGGTCGCCTCCGAGGGTATCGATGGAGCCGTGGCGCGCGCCAAGCTCTACCTGGAGGCGGGAGCCGACGCGATCTTCCCCGAGGCGCTCGACACGGCGGAGATGTTTCGCGAGTTTGCCCGCCGACTGCCGGGTGTCAGGCTGCTCGCCAACATGACCGAGTTCGGCCGCACGCCGTTCTTCACCGCGGCCGAGTTCCAGCAGTTCGGCTACGCCATGGTGATCTGGCCGGTCAGCTCGCTGCGCGTCGCCAACAAGGCGCAGCAGGAGCTGTTCGAGGCGATCCGGCGCGATGGCGGCACCCACGGCGTGCTCGACCGGATGCAGACCCGCCGCGAGCTCTACGAGACGATCCGACTGCACGAATACGAGGCGCTCGACGCCTCGATCGTCCGCACGATCATCCCGGCCGCCGGATCATCCGGCTGAGCCCGCGACGTCGCCACGAGCCGACAATGTCTTCGCCACGGGAAACGGTCATCCTGCGTCTCATGGCGGCTCTACGGCGGTTCAGCTCGTCCCCGCGAGGCGAAACGGCGCAATTAAGACAGCCTGAGGGCAATCGTGCGCCGCGACGGCATCACCCAGAAAGAAGTGCGCCACGCGGAAACCGCCACTGGCACCGCCGCTCGAGGTCGAGCCTTCAATCTGCCCTCGGCAACACTAGGCTTCTCGCATGACCGCCCGACGGACACGTCGCATCGCCAGCCCGGTCAGCACGACGACGACAGGAATGCTCAGAGCCGCGACGACATCCACCTCGAGTCGGAGCCCGGCAGCTTTCGCACCTTTCGCGGCATAGGTGACCAGTCCGACGATGTAGTAGGCGATCGCCGCCACCGACAGACCTTCCACGGTCTCCTGCAGACGCAGCTGCAGCTTCGCGCGACGATCCATCGACTCCAGCACACGTTGACTCTGGCCTTCGCGCGTGATCTCCACACGCGTGGTCAGCAGTTGCGTAACCTGCGCCAGTCGCTGAGAAAGCTTCTCTTGGCGTGCGGCCATGGACCGACAGGTTTCGATCGCCGGTGCCAAACGCCGCTCGGTAAATTCCTGGAAAGTCTGCAGGCCCGGCAGGCGCTCCTCCCGCAACTCGAGGATGCGGCGATGCACCAGCGCCTCGTAGGCGAAAGCTGCATCGAAACGATACGAGTTCCGTGACTGCTCCCTCTCGATCTCGGCTTCGAGCCGGGTCAACTGCTCAAACAGCAGCGGTTCGTCGACCTCCTTCTTCATGACCAAGGCTTCCGTGATCTCAGCCAGCTGCTGCTCGCCGCGCGTCAGCGCCGGCGCAAGAGCGCGGGCCACGGGCAGTGCCATGAGGGCCAGGATGCGGTACGTATCGATCTCCAGCAGTCGCTGCACCATGCGACCCGCCTGCAGCGGTGTCATCGATCGATCCAGGATCAGGAAGCGACTGAAGCCGTCCTCACGTATACGAAAGTCACTCATCGCGAAAGCGCCACCCGCCGCGATCGAGGCACCTATGAGCGGATTACCATCAAACCGCTGGGCGCCGATCGCGGCGAAGTCGGGGAGCGGCTCGGTCGCACGGAGCATCGTCAGGTGAGCGGCAACGATGATCTCGCCAGGGATCCGCGAGAGCCAATCCTCAGGTACACGACTGATGGCGGGTTCGTCGACGGGGTCCTTAGCTTCGTTGTCGATCAGAAAGACAAGCCGGAGGAACTCCGTGTGCCGCTCGCACTTGATGCGGAACGGCCCGAAATCCGACGCGAAGTGGTTCGATGCGGCTGATGGCGGTGCCACCCCGTAATACGCAGCGAGTTGCTGCACCCAAGACCATCCGGCCTCACGCTGAGCTCCTTCGAAAAACAACGCCAGGTAGGTCGCGCGTATCGGCGCTCGAATCGGTACTGGAGGGCGCGCATGTGCCTCATCGTTGAGTTCCAGTCGCTGCGGGTGGCTCGGCGGCAAAATCACGGGGCAACGTTCTCCGGACGGAATGGCTGGCACAATCGACAGCAGACCCCTGTCAGCCATACCCTGAGGCGTTGCTCGAAGAGACTGGACCTCAATCTAGGCTTCGGGCCTGGTCTTGTCACACTGTCGTCGCCCGAACCGGCTAGTGTACCTAGGAGTATACCAGGTCAGGGGCGGGTCTACGATCGACTTGGCGTAGCTTCGGCACATCCTAGGCGGTCTGTCCGGCCGAGATCACTCGGTCGACGCAGGCGAATGGCATGCGCTCGTGCCTGAGGTTCGGGCATTGCTTTGCCGGTAAGCTGGGCCGGCGGAGGCAAAAGCTGCATGAGATCTCGCATCTAGAGACGATGTTCCCCGAGGTCTGCCATCAGACCCGTGTCGCGTCGTGCGTCGAAGCGAGCCCCGACGACTTCGACCGTGGAGGTAGCGAGCTGCATCCGTTCGAGAGCGACGCTAACGTCTGGCATGATCCGGCGGCATTGATTTCCCGAAGTTCGGTCAAGGCCTCGTTCGAGGTTCTTGACAGGAATCCCCTCTACCTCGCGACGACGACCGTCGTCTGCTCCAGCAGTTCCCATCCCAAGCAGACGGATCGTCCTTGCTTCGACAAGCCGGTTGTCCGATAAATGAGAGAAGCGAAAGACACCGCCTAGGACAATGAAGTGAAGATCAAGGATAGGCCGGAGTTTAAGAACAAGCCAGCTCCCATAGTGCTGCGCGCCACCGAATATGCCTCGACCGCCATACAAATCATGTCGCAAAAGAATATAGGCTCGGTGATCATCACTGATGACGACAGAAAGGTTGCTGGCATAGTGACCGAGCGAGATCTTCTACGGCGTCTCCTAGGCAAGGAGCTCGACCAGAAGACGACATTGCTGTCGGAAATCATGACGGCTGAGGTTAGGACTGCCCACGGTGATGACGAGGTCTTGGACTGGCTACGGCTGATGTCCAATGAGCGTTTTCGACATCTCCCAGTCGTTGATGATGAGGGACGGCTGATCAACGTGCTGTCCCAAGGCGACTTCGTCTCCTATACTTGGCCGGAACTTCTGACCTCATTCAAGCAGAAAACGGTCGAGACCATGCAGGGTCGCTCGGCCCCGGTGCCGATCCTAGCAGGTGCATTGATGTTATACACGTTACTGATGATCGTGATCTTCAAGATGCTTTGACCACGACCCGGTTCCAGGGCGGTACCGTTCGATCTGCCAGCTCCAGTTTCGGAGGATGCTGCCGTCCATAGCGAGATCCGCGGACACGGCGCGACCCGAACCACCAGGACCTACGTTTTACGCGGTGTCACCACGCAGCATCGATACCGAGTTTCAGCCCGAGTCGCAGGAGCAGGATTTCAGCCTCTTCCTGTAAAAGATCCGCCAGTGCGTCAAGAGTGGTGGAAAGTCGGCGGTAGCAGTTCACTGGCCCTTGGCGCCGTCGCCGAGCTATCCGTGACGATCCGTGAGGTGCCTGCCGTCGACGCGGCTAGTTTCTCAGCATGGTGGGTATCACTTCGCGCGATCACGTCATCGAGTCGTGCATCCGCTCGCCGCACTATCTCATCACGAGCACGATTGAAGTCTGACACGGCATGGAGATCGCGTATATCCGGCTCGCCGGCGATGTGATCGGCCGCCCGCGCGATCCGCCGTTCCGCCTCCGCACGACCAGATGGCGAGCCGAGCTGCAGCCCTGCCAAGTCTACATGAACCGAAATCTCATCGGCGGCACGCGCTCCGTCTTGACGACCAACGGTGACTAGTAAGGCGACGAACATGGCGTGCAGCAGGCTGCGGGACTGGAAAGGTGCCACTGACTTGATCTTCCGAGGAATACCGGTGCGACGGTGCATCGGTCATCCGCATGTAGTCACCAGGCTAAGTGAGCTGCACGCATCCTTCGACGAAGTGCTCGATGGGATCCACGAACACCATGCGGTGGCGATTGACCGGTCATCAACGGCAGCGCTGAGGAAACGTAACGCTCTCATTCGGACCTGCATGGTGCGAAACGCCTGAACGTCCCGAGCCAACGACCACAGGCATGCGCTTGACAGAGTTCATGGGTCTCCAGCGTCAACCCGTTCTTCTGAAGATGTTCCATGATCCAATCGAGCTAGTTATCAAGCCTCTTGAACTTCAACACGAAGTTGTCAGCCTCTCCGATCGCCTGATACTTGGCCCGGTCCTTGTCGCCCAGTGCATAGGTCGGCGGCAGCGTCCAGACACCTCGCGGATAGTCGGCCTTGTCACGTGGATTGGCGTCGACTTCCGACGAGCCGACCAGCTTGAAGCCAGCCTTCTCGATCAGTGCGGTCGCGTAGCCCTGGCGCACATAGCCGAAGGTCGCCTTGGGATCCTGCGGCAGGAGTGCATTACCGCGATGATCCTCGACACCGAGGATACCGTCGGCTTTGAGCGCACGGTGTATGCTGGCGAGGATTACGCCGGCATCGCCTTGGTTGATCCAGTTATGCAAGTTGCGGAAGGTCAGCACGAGATCGGTGCTGGCTGGGGACGAGAGTTCAGGGTGGATCCGGCCAAAGAAGGTGTAGTCGATGTTGCCGTAAGTGCCCGGATCTGCGTCGAGCCGTCTTGCGAAGTTCGGACCGAGCGCGAAGTTCTGACCTTCCGGTTCACCATCGGCGACATCGACGGCCAGATGATAGACGCCGTGGTCGTGGAGATAGGTCGCAAGGATCTCAGTCCAGTAACAGCCGCCGGGCCAGATCTCGACGACCGAAGACTGGGGCGTCACGCCGAAGAAGCGCAATTCTTCCAGGGGATGACGCGCATGATCTCGCGTGATGAAGTCGGGCGAATGGTTGGGCGCGAGCAGTGCCTGCTGAAGCGTCAGATCAGCCGCGATGACCGGCGACACGTGAAGCGTCACGCCGGCGATGGGACACGCCAGCTGCATTAGTTTTCGCAGCGGCCCGTCGTGCTTGGCCGAGTAGCTGTCCGGGCGAATTCGATTAGTCCCAAGTAGAAAAGGCATCTGGAGGTTCCTCGCTGTTTCGGGCGTGGTTACGGAAAAGGACCACCCGTGCTCGTCGGTCCGGCGCTGGGCGAGTCCGCTGCGCCCGGGGCTGTAGCGGACGCTCGTTGTCGCGATGGTCGGGGTATCGGCCACGTCCGTTCCGCGACAGGACCTTCTGCGAGATGGCCTGGTTACAAGGAGGCCGGACCCGTTCTTGTCGCGAAGGAGGCCACCGCCGGCGACGGAACAGGGGTTTTGCGGATGAGTCGCCAGAGTGCGTCTCCCGGAGGGTCGCCGCGCGGCGCATAACGTTCTGCGAGAGCAGCTAGACGCCGACGGTTGAGTGCAGAGCTACCTGTTGCACGAGCCGTTGACCCAGATTGGGAGCAGGCTGGATCCGGAGATCTTCGTGCGGCTCCGCCGATCCTCGATCGTACGTCGTGATTCGATCCGGAGCCTTCGTCATGAAGGCTTGGGAGTATGGACGGCGATGTTGGCCAACAACGTATCAGACAGGATCGGGCCGACCTACCTATCGGAGCTGAAGGCGTTACTGAGAACCTGAACGTGTCGCCTACTCGAGGCACGGCACGGTGATCGACCGTCATCGTGGTCCGGTCGCCTCGACGAAGATGAATGCAATGCCTGAACAAGCATGAGACGATCCGGCAAATCCGCCGATCGATGTAATCGTAGGCCGCTAGGCACTTCGAAAGGGCGGCTTTGCTCAGGTGTGCTGCGCGTGACAGCCTTCGAGCAGCGTGTGGACTAGGTCGGCTGCCCAGCAAGCATCGAGCGACTGTCCGAACAGAAGGCGCAGATACACGGCACCGACCGCTGCATCGATCAATCGCGGCACGTCGAGGTCGGCGCGAAAATGGCCGGTGACCACGCCGTTCACGAGCAGCTCCGCCGTCTGACGGCGCAGCGGCTCGGAGAAGTTCTGCAGAAACAGCCGGCGGGTGTCTTCATCGCTCTGCGCTTGCGCCATCACGGATGCAGCGACGCGCCCCGCGTTCCCTGCGAGCGCCGCCGCGAGGGAGAGGACGAACGAGCGGAAATCCTCCACGGCGCTGCCGCTCCGCGGATAATCCAGTTGAACACGGAACGCCTCCAGGAAGCTCTCCATGGCGAGCGCACCCTTGCTCGGCCACCAGCGATAGACCGTGGTCCGTGCGACGCCGGACCGCGAGGCGACTGCCTCGACCGAGAAGCTTCCGAGGCCCGCCGCCACGAGGATCTCGTACGCAGCATCCAGAACAGCGCGCCTGGCTGCCTCGCTGCGTGGCCGTCCGGCCGGACGAGGCAGCTCTACCGCCTGCTCTTTGCTACGGGAGGCGACATCCGCGACTGAGGTCTTCATGACTGCGGACGTCGCGCGGAGCCGCACGGAAAACAAGCCCGGTCGGCGTCGCTCTTGATCCGGCAGACAAATACGCCACATGCTGTAGCGTAATAGGTGGCCGGAGCGCGTGATCATGCGCGATCAGGCGAGAGGATCGCTCCATGCAGTTCATCAAGGTCCCCGGTCTGTCCGAGGTCAACTTCGTCCGCACGGGTCCGAAGGGTGGCGCTCCCCTCGTGCTGCTGCACCCGGTCGGGCTGGACCTTACCTGGTGGGGGTCACAGATCGACGCGTTCGCGCGCGACCACGACGTCGTCGCCTTCGACATGCCGGGCCACGGCATGTCCGGCCATCCGGACGCGCCGCCCAGCTTCGAGGGCATGGCTGATGTCCTCGACAGCGTCCTCGACCACATCGATGCCGGTCCCGCGAACCTCGTCGGCATTTCCGTCGGAGGCATGATCGCGCAGACCTTCGCGCTGCGCCGACCCGAGCGGGTTCGCTCGCTCGCGCTGGTCGCGACGCTGTGCACCTTCACCGAAGAGGTTCGCGGCGCGGTGCGCGATCGCGCCAGGGTCGCCCGGACCGAGGGGATGGCGCGTCTCGCCGGGCTCTCGAACGAGCGCTGGTTCCCGAGCGATTTCCGCGAGCGTCGGCCCGACATGCTCGACCGCGCCATGCAGAGCCTGTTGCGACAGGATCCCGAGTTTCACGCGTCGATGTGGGAGATGGTCGCGGGCCTGGACCTCGCCGACCAACTGCCACGGATCGCGTGCGAGACCCTGGTCGTGGTGGGCGGCGCCGACGTCAGCGCGCCCTTGGCGGCGGGCAAGACGATCGCAGGGCTGATTCCCGGCGCGGTTCTGAAAGAACTACCCGGGCTCGGTCATTTCCCGCCGTTCGAGGCGCCCGCTCGCTTCAACCAGGTGCTGGCGGATTTCCTGCCAGCCTGAGCCGTCGATGTCCGCTGGGCCGTCGCGGCGACAGAGTGAGTGTCGATGCGCTTCGCCTCGTCGGGCCGGGAAGATCGGGTGGCGCTCCTCGAGCACGTCGTTGCTGCCGGTAAGCGTGGGCGTGAAGGGTCGGACGAGCATCGCTAGGAGAGGCCCGTCCTCCGCCGCCAAGCTTCGTGCATCACGGCGACCGCGGCAGCCAGTACGTCAGCGCCTCAGAGACGGGCGCAGGCCCAGCACCATCGGCACGATGAGGATGGCAGTCGCGGCGGCGGCGAGGACGCCGACGGTCTGGCTGCTGTGGTCGGCGATCGCTCCATACGCGATCGGCGCCAAGCCGCCTGAGCCGCTGACGCCGGTATAGAAGAGGGCGAAGGCCCGGCCAGTGTCCCCGCCCGGAGCCAGCTCGGGCACGGTGCCATAGAGAACCGAGGAGGTACCGTTCAGGGCTATGCCCAACAGCGGGAGGAGGATCAGCATCGGCGCAAGCGGCAACGCCAGGGTGGCGACGATCAGCAGGGCGGTGGCGGCCTCGGTCGCGACGACGCTGCCGATGACGCCCAGACGCTCCCCGAGCCAGCTGCAGGTCGCCTTGCCGAGCGCGCCGCCGACGAAGAGCAGCGCCAGGGCCAGTCCGACCGCGGGCGATGCGCCGCCACGGACGTGGATCAGGAAGGGCAGGAACAGCAGATAGCCCATGCGGGCCGCCGTATCCAAGGCGCCGATGGTCGTCAGCAGGGCGAAACCGGCGCGGGAGGCCTCCGGCGCAGCGACGTCCGACCGGACCGGGGTCGGGATGGTGCGCGGCGCCAGGGTCAGGAGCGCCAACGCGACCCCGAGACCAGACAGCGCCATCAGGCCGATCACCGGCCGCCAGGCGAGGATCGACAGCAGGAGGGCCGCGATCGCAGGCAGCGTCGCCTTCCCCAGATCCCCCGAGAAGTTATAGACGCCGAGCGCGCGCCGCGGCATCGGCGCATAAACCTCGGTGACGAGGAGCGAGCCACGCGGATGCTGGATGCTGGAGCCCACCCCCGCGAGGACGAGGCCAACGCAGAGGCCGGCGAGACCCAGCGGAAGCGTCATGACCAGGAAGCCCGTCGCGGCGACAAGGGTGCAGAGCACCAGTGCGGAACGCGGCGAAAGCTCCCGCACCAGCTTCGCGCCGGGCAGCTGCACTCCGCCCATGGTCCCGGAGTAGAGGGCACGCACGGCGGCGAGGCCGGCGTAGGAGAGGCCGAACTGCGCCTGCCAGACCGGCAGGAAGGCATACAGCCCATCGGTGTAGCCGTCGTGTAGCGCGTGGGCGAGACAGGCCGCGAGCAGGCTACGGCTCTTTCGGGACGAGGTGGGCGCGTGGCCGACGACGTCCAACCTCTCGGTCATCTGCATGCGGAGCCAGCTCCTTCGCGGGCGAAACTAAACCTGTGATTTTCGGGCGAATAGCCGGAGAGTATTCACGCTATCCGTCAGCTTTCCTCACGGGTCTCATGCGTCCTCTGCCGCCCCTGAAGGCCTTGCGCGTGTTCGAAGTGGCTGCCCGGACCGGCAGCTACAGCGCGGCGGCAGCGGAGCTTGGCCTCACGCACGGCGCGGTCAGCCGGCAGATCGCGACCCTGGAGGCCTGGCTCGGCCAGCGCCTGTTCGCCCGGCACGGGCGGCGAATGGTCGCCACGCCGATCGCCCGCCTCTTCGTCGCCGAGGTGAGCCTCTCCTTCGACCGCCTCGTCGCGGCGGCCGAGGCCTGCGGCCGGCCCGGCGCACGGCGGGTGCTGCGGGTCAGCGCGCCCACCACCTTCGCCATGCGCTGGCTGATCCCGCGTCTGGAGCGCTTCCACCTGGAGCAGCCGAGGGTGGAAGTGGCCGTCACGACGGTCTCGACGGTGCACGAGGAGCTTCGCGGCGGTTTCGACGTTGCGGTCCGGCGCGGCGTGGCCGGCGAGGGCGCCTGGCCGCGCTATCGCGCCGTTCCCGTGCTGGAGGATGTCGACACCCTGATCATGAGCCCGGCGCTCTTCGACCGACGCCCGGTCCGGGCGGCCGCCGATGTCGAGGGTCATGTTCTGCTGGCCACCGCGACGCGGCCGGGCGAATGGATCGATTGGCTGGAGGCGGCGGGCCTATCGCACCTGGCGGGACGTCCGCGACGGGTGTTCGATCACTTCTTCATCACGCGGCAGGCGGTCGAAGACGGGCTTGGCATCGGCATCGGCCCACTACCACTGCTGGAGATCGATGTCGGCTCTGGCCGGATCATGACGCCGCTGCCCGACATCCGGGTTCGACGCACCGGCTATGTCGCCTTGACGGCCCTCGATGCGGAGAAGGCAGGGCCGCTCGCTGCCTTCGTCGAATGGTTGGCGGC
>CAXTOE010000016.1:13658-17500 GCA_964245685.1 uncultured Acetobacteraceae bacterium
CAGCCAATCGATCCATTCGCCCGGCCGGCCTGCTCGGCCGTAATCCACCCGCAGAGCTGAGCGCCGGCGCAGAAGGCCAATCGACAGCGATGCGTCAGCTTCGACGGCTACGGACGAGCCTGGTCGGGCGGATCGTACTGCTTCATGGGCATCCTCCGCCTCGCCGCCACGCGCGACCCGCACCGTGTGCGCCACCACCTCGGGGCGCGTGCGCCAGGCCGGGCGCAGCGTCTTCGCGTCGAAGGTCGGCAGCTGGTCGGTGATGTGCGGCGAGCCGGGGCGGGACGCGTTGCCGTAGCCGGGCAGGCTGCGCGCCCTCGCGCCACCGCGGTAAACTCGACGAGCTGGACGTAGCTGTCGCCGCCCACTGGTCGAGGTCCGCGCCTCGATCGTCCGCGCCGCGCCCCTTCCTTCTGGCGGATCTCGATGGTCTCGGTGTGATGTTGAAGCGGCAGGCGCCGCTGACCGAACGGATAGGTTCCGTCCGGCGCAAGCGTCATCTCGTAGAGATTGGCGGCGGCGTCGCCGCCCTGGCGCCAGGCCGTGATCAGGTCCGGGGGTGTTGTCCTGCTCGGGAATGAAGGTGAAGTCGATCGTGTATTGTTCACCCGCGGTGATGTCGTGCGGGACGAGCGGCAGCACGCGCCGGATGGAGGGCGCGATCGTGTCGCCATGTCGCACGGCAAAGAACTTCGCGCCATTGACGAAGGCGGCGATCAGCCTCCGCTGGAACGTGCCACCGGTCGCCAGCCAGGCCGCGGCACGTGCCGGGATGCCTTCGGTTCGCACGCGGATATCGTTCTCGACGGTGGCATCCTTATCGCCCGGGCCGAATACGCGGCCGTGCGGCCGCGAGCGGGTGACGTTCAGCAGCAACGTCTCCGCGTGGTTCTCTATCTCGGCATAGCCGAGCCCGCGCACCACGGCGGCCACATCGACGAGCGCCGCATCACAGCTTGATCCTGAGCGTGGCGCCGAAGGTGAGAGGATCGCCCGGCGCGCCCGCGATGATACCGGCATCCGGCGTCGCGACGGCGAGGTAGCGGTAGTAGTTCTGGTTGAGCGCATTGTCGATGAAGATCGAGAGGTCGTAGTGCTGATTCGCTGAACGGACGCCGAACTGCAGGTTCAGGAGTCCGTGGCCCGGCACGAGGCCACAGGCGGAGTCGTCAGGTGTCGGGTGGAAGCTGGTGCGCAGGCTGAGATTGCCCGCGAGATAGCCGGTGAGGTCGTGGTGGCAGAGGCGGCCGATGGGCAGGTCGACATCGTAGTCCGTCACCTGCAGGCTTGGCACGAGCTGCGGCAGCTTGGCGACGCTGTCGATGTTGGCAACAACCAGCTGCTTGGCCGTCACCGACGTGATCGCGACCGGCACGCGCTGCGCGCGCTCCTTGCGATGGCGAGAGACGACGACGATATCGGATACGAGGACTGGACCCGATTTTGCCGGCGCACTGCCGGCACTTGCGATACCTGTCGCCTGCGCATGCGCGTTATCGGGTGAAAGGGCGAGCATGGCCGAGGCGATCAGCACGGTCGCGCGCGCCCGGCCATCCGGATGAAACATCGTCATCGACCGATCTGGTATCGCATCCTGGGCGTGGCACGGACGACGCACTCCTGCAACGATCTCTGACCGGTCTGGATCAAAGTGCAGGTTGGTCTGTGTCCGGCGGAAGTTCTGGCTGCCCGCACATCATGCGAAACCGTGCGACACGCCGTTCATCCTGGAACACGCTCTTGGCCTGGGGCCTGACGATCCAGACTGAGACTCAGCCTGCTGTCCAGCCGCCGTCGATCGGCAGAGGGACGCCGGTGATGGTGCTGGCCGCATCGGAGCACAGGAATACGGCCAGGGCGCCGATCTGCTGCGGCGTGGTGAAGGCGAGCATCGGCTGCTTCTCGGCCAGGAGCCGGCTGCTCTCCTCATCGACGGTCCGGCCGCCGCGCGAGGCGCGCTCCTCGATCTGCGCATCGACCAGGGGCGTACGCACCCAACCCGGGCAGATCGCGTTCACGGTGATCCCGTCATTGGCGAGTTCGATCGCGGCAACCTTGGTCAGTCCGAGCAGGCCGTGCTTGGCGGCGACGTACGCGCTCTTTCGCGCGCTGCCGACCAGACCGTGTGCAGATGCCACGTTGATGATCCGACCCCAGCCCCGCGCCTTCATCCCGGGCGTCGCCGACTTAATGCCGTGGAAGGCCGCCGACAGGTTGATGGCGATGATCTCGTCCCAACGCTCGTCGGGAAAATCGACGATGTCGGCGATGAACTGCACCCCGGCGTTGTTGACCAGGATGTCGACTTGGCCGAGGGCGGCTTCGGCCTCCGAGACCATCCGCCTGATCTCGGCTGGCACGCGAACGTCAGCGCCGGACAGTTCGACGCGCACGCCGGCCGCCGCGATCGTCTGGCGTGCGGCCTCGATCGCCGCCTCGGAGCCGAGGCCGTTCATGATGATGTCAGCGCCCGCGACGGCCAGCGCCTCGGCGATGCCGAGACCGATCCCGCCGGTGGATCCGGTAACCAGCGCCACGCGCCCGCTCAATGATCCCATGGTGACTTCCTCCGCGGATTGGCTCCAAGACGGTTCAAGTTTTGTCGCCGGCGGCGCGGGCCCGATCGGCACGCCGAAACGATATCTTCACCTTGATCTTGGCCAGCCCGAGGTCATTGTCGTGCAGATCAGCGAGGAGAGAGACCGGCTCAACGGCAGGCGGAAGGATCGCATCACGCAAGACGATGTCCTCATCGAGAGGCGGCTCAGATGCAGGCGCTGCTCCACAGCGTCGATGGCGCCGCTCTCAACCAGAGCTGGTACAGCCGGCCGCGCCACGGCCGTAGCCACAAGCCTTCGTCCTGCACCATGTTCAGCGTCTCGAACAAGGTGGTGACATGGACCGATACCGACGCTCTCTCACGAAAGCGGCGCAACGGCGTCGATGGCACCCTCCGAGGATGATTGGGCCGCGTCACGGCGACCGACATGTTGCGTGAACAGATGGACGCCGGCTCCCAGTTCACCCCGATCCAGCGCTTCCAGCAGGTCGCGGTAAACCAGATGGCTAGGATAGAGCTGGACAGGTGGCGTCGTGAACCAGCAAAGATCGCCAGCCTCAGGGATCTCATCAACGCGTAAGACACGTCGGCCGGGAGTTCCCCGCAATCTTGCTTGATAGCAGAGCGAGACGGAATGGCCCCGGTCATCAAAGATCTGCACGAGCGCGGTCGGCCGGTCAGCGGCGTCCACCTCGCAACCGAATTCCTCGCGGGCGCAGGCCGAGATACGGTGGGCGATCTCCTCCCTGTGGCGGATGATGCTGCCCGGTATGTGCCATCCGGTCCCGAACGGGTCGCCGCGCCACGCGAACAGGACGCCTTTCTCAGGATCTCGGACGAGGAGGTCCACGTTGGGCGTCGCCGTCACCTCGGTGATGAAGCGGAACAGCGGCCACGGCAGTTCAGCGCCCGGCCCAGTCAACTTGACCAAGATCCCCTCGAGCGTTCGCAGCTCCTCGCTCGTCAGCCTCTGCCCGTCGGAGGACGTCATCCTTGGTTCCTCTTCTGAATGCCGCGTGGCATCAGCATAACCGGTTCGTATCGCGACATGGGCATCAAGCTTAGGCTTTGGGTCGCCCGCGATGAACCCGAGGACGTGTGCGAGGTAGCGGTGGCCACGCGAGTAAGCGCCCGATACTGATCGGGCAGCGCAAGGCGATGGAAGTCAGGGCCCGCGATGGCAGCAGGCGCGGATGCAGCGCTGCATGCACCGGCAGGAAAGACGACCTCCAGGTTTCGTGAACTTGCTCTTCATGTGTCTTTAACTTTGTGCTGCGAGGTG
>CAXTOE010000017.1:0-17485 GCA_964245685.1 uncultured Acetobacteraceae bacterium
GCCAACGCGCTGCAGCGGCCGAAGCGCTTCTTCGGCGCAGCCCGCAACATCGAGGAGGGCGGTTCGCTGACCATCATCGCGACCGCACTGATCGATACCGGCAGTCGCATGGACGAGGTAATCTTCGAGGAGTTCAAGGGGACCGGCAACTCGGAGCTGATCCTCGACCGCAAGCTCTCGGACAAGCGCACCTTCCCGGCGATCGACATCACCAAGAGCGGCACGCGCAAGGAAGAGCTGCTGGTGGACAAGGGCTCCCTGTCGAAGATGTGGGTGCTGCGTCGCATCCTCTCGCCGATGGGCACCATGGACGCGATGGACTTCCTGCTCGACAAGCTGAAGTACAGCAAGACCAACCAGGACTTCTTCGACGCGATGAATACCTGAGAGCTGGGGCAGGACCGATAGGTCCTGCTCCCCTGGCTGAGCTCAATCCGGTATCAGCACCGTGCTGCCGGTGGTGGCACGGCTCTCCAGCGCGCGGTGGGCGTCGGCGGCATGGCTCAGCGGGAAGCGCTGCCCGACCTGGATCCTGACCGCACCGCTCGCGACCATCTCGAACAACTCGGCGGCGGCGGCTTCCAGTGCCTCACGCCTGGCGATGAAGGTCATCAGCGTCGGACGCGTCAGATAGAGGCTGCCGCGCGCGGAGAGCAGGCTGAGATTGACCCCCTGCACCTCGCCGGATGCGTTGCCGTACGAGACCATCAGGCCGCGTGGCGCCAGGCTGTCGAGGCTGGCCATGAAGCTCTCCTTGCCGACGCTGTCATAGACCACCGGCACCATCGCGCCGTCGGTCAGGCGCTTCACCTGGGCCGGAAGGTCGTTCAGGCCGACGATGGTGTGGGCCGCGCCGTTGGCGCGCACCAGCTCTGCCTTCGCCTGGGTCGAGACGACGCCGATCACGGTGGCCCCGATATGGCTGGCCCACTGGCAGAGCAGCAGGCCGACCCCTCCGGCCGCGGCATGCACCAGGATGGTCTCTCCGGCCTGCAGCGGCCGCACCTGACGCAGCAGCGCCTGCACGGTGAGCCCGCGCAGCATCATGCCGGCAGCGGTCACGCTGTCGATCGAGTCCGGCAGCTTGATCAGGCGATCGGCTGCAACCACCCTGCGGCCGGCATATCCTCCCATCGAGGAGCTGTAGGCGACCCGATCCCCGGCGGACAGGCCCTCGACGTGTGCGCCGACCGCCTCGACGACGCCCGCGCCCTCCATTCCCAGCACCGCCGGGAAGCCGGGCAACTTGTAGATGCCGGTCCGATAATAGATGTCGATGAAGTTGACGCCGATCGCCTCCTGCCGGATCAGGACCTCATTGCCCGCCGGTTCCGGAAGAGGCACGTCCTCCCAGCTGAGGACGTCCGGGCCACCGTACCCATTGATCCGGATCGCCTTGGACATCATTGAATCCCCTCATGGTCGAGCAGGAACCGCTTGGTGGCGACGCCTTCATGTCCGGTGAACCCGCCGATCCCGCCGCGGGCGACGACGCGGTGGCACGGGATCAGGATCGGCAGCGGGTTGTAGCTGTTGGCCTGTCCGACCGCGCGGGCGCATCCGCCGACCTGGTGGGCGACCTCGCCGTAGGTGCGCGTGCTGCCGAACGGGATGTGCCGCAGGGCAGTCCAGACCTTCAGCCGGAACACGGTGCCAGAGGGCGTCAGAGGGAGATCGAATGCCTCCAGCTGCCGATCGAAGTAGGCATGAAGCTGCTCGCGGGCACGTCTGAGCAGCACGGTGTGTTCCTGGGCGCAGCCCCAACCCCAATCCAGGGCCACCAGCCCTTCATCCTCCTGCGCGATGGTCAACGCCCCGAGCGGGCTGTGCAGAGATAGTTGTGGCACTCAAGGCTCCGATGCTCCACCCATCGCACGGCACAAGACGTCGGGTGTCAAGAACGGGTCGAGCCGGTTCCGCGACGGCCTGACCGGAGGCAGATGGGGGACGCCCGTGACGCAACGCACGATCTTCGCCCTGGCCACCGGCGCCGGGCGGGCAGCGATCGCGATCATGCGCATCAGCGGGCCCGATTGCGAGGCGATCCTCGACCGCCTCTGCCGCGGCACCAGACCCACCCCGCGAAAGGCCGCGCTGCGCAGCCTGTGGTGGTCGGACGACCTGCTCGACCGTGCCCTGGTCCTGTGGTTCCCGGGCCCGAACAGCTACACCGGCGAGGACAGCGTCGAGCTTCATCTGCATGCGGGACCTGCGGTGATCGAGGCGGTCGCCGATGCCCTGGTCTCCCTCGGCGCTCGTCCCGCCGAGCCGGGAGAATTCACCCGCCGTGCCTTCGCGCATGGTCGTCTCGACCTGCTGGAAGCGGAGGGCGTGGCCGACCTCATCGACGCCGAGACCCAGTCGCAGCGACGTCAGGCCCTGCGGCAGACCGAAGGCGCCCTGAGCACCCTGTATCAGGACTGGGCGCACCGTCTGCGCTTCCTCCTCGCCCAGCAAGAAGCGCTGATCGATTTTCCGGACGAGGACCTGCCGGTGGACGTCGAGGACCGTCTGCAACGCGACCTCGCCGCGCTGATGTCCGAGATGGACTTGCATCTGGCTGGCGGAGGCCCCGGCGAGCGCCTGCGTCGCGGCCTCGTCTTCGCGGTGGTGGGGGCTGCCAACGTCGGCAAATCGAGCCTCGTGAACATCCTGGCGCAACGTGAGGCGGCGATCGTGTCGGCCACGCCCGGAACCACCCGCGATGCGCTCGAGATCCGGATCGTGCTGGGCGACGTCCCGGTCACGCTGGTCGATACCGCGGGCCTGCGCGAGACCGCGGATGCGGTCGAGGCGGAGGGCATCAGGCGGGCGCGACATCATGCGGAGCACGCCGACCTCGTGCTGCGGGTGATGGAACCCTCGTGCGGATTGCCTGCAATCGACCGTGACGATCTCGTCGTCTGCAACAAGATCGATCAGGCGCCGGCGCCGGCCGGCACCATCGGGATCAGCGCGCTCACCGGCGAAGGACTGGAACGATTGATCGACATCCTATCGCGCCAGGCGCGGAGGCTCACCGCGCACGGAGGATCCGTCCCCCTGACCCGGGCGCGCCATCGCGCCGGCATCATCGAGGCGGCTGCGTGTCTGGCCAAGGCCGCACGGACACCCTGGCCGGAACTGCGTGGTGAGGAGCTGCGGCTCGCGATGCAGGCTTTGGGCACACTGACCGGCGCGGTCGGGGTCGAAGACCTGCTAGACACCGTGTTCGGGCAGTTCTGCATCGGCAAGTGAGACGAGGCGCGTGATCGAGATGACCAGCCTGCATGACGTGATCGTCGTCGGTGGAGGCCATGCCGGCTGTGAAGCGGCGGCGGCTTCCGCCCGCATGGGTGCCAGGACCTTGCTGCTGACCCACGATCTGGAGACGGTCGGCGCGATGTCCTGCAACCCCGCGATCGGCGGCATCGGCAAGGGGCATCTCGTCAGGGAGATCGACGCCCTTGACGGGCTGATGGGCCGCGCCGCCGACCGCGCCGGGATCCACTTCAAGCTGCTGAACCGCTCGAAGGGTCCGGCCGTGCAGGGGCCGCGTGCGCAGGCGGACCGATCGCTGTATCGCGCCGCGATCCGGACCCTGCTGAGGGAGGCGAACGGCCTCACCCTCGCCCGCGGATCCGTCGATGATCTCCTGATCGATGCGGATGGGCGGGTGTGCGGTGTCGTCTGCGGCGACGGGCTGCAGATACCGGCTGGTGCGGTAGTGTTGACGGCGGGTACCTTCCTGCGCGGCACCATCCACGTGGGACGGCGGAGCCAGCCGGCCGGACGTGTCGGGGAGATGCCGGCGGTTCGTATGGGCGCTCGTCTGGAGGCGCTCGGACTGCCGATGGGGCGACTAAAGACCGGCACGCCGCCGCGGCTGGCGCGCGACAGCATCGACTGGGACGCTCTGCCGGAGGACCGCGGCGACCTCGTGCCGGAGCCGTTCAGTCGCCTCACCTGCCGGATCGACACGCCGCAACTGTCATGTCGGATCACCGCGACCGGACCGCGGACGCATCAGGTCATCCGAGAGAACCTGCAGCTTTCCGCCGTCTACGGCGGCTCGATCGCGGGCCGCGGGCCGCGCTATTGCCCGTCGATCGAGGACAAGGTGGTGCGGTTCGCCGATCGTCCCAGCCACCAGATCTTCCTGGAGCCGGAAGCCTTGGCGGGCAATCCGGGCGGCGATCTGGTGTATCCGAACGGCATCTCCACCAGCCTTCCGGAAGATGTGCAGGCGCAGCTGATCGCCACCATTGCCGGCCTGGAGCGGGCACGCATCGTTCGCCCGGGCTACGCGGTCGAGTATGATTATGTCGATCCGCGCGCGCTGTTGCCGACGCTCGAACTCCGCGCGTTGCCGCGTCTGTTCCTCGCCGGGCAGATCAACGGCACCACCGGCTACGAGGAGGCGGCAGCGCAGGGCATCCTCGCCGGCATCAACGCCGCACGGCTCGCCGGCGGCGGCACGGCTGTCACCGTGGATCGTGGCGTCGGTTACATCGGGGTGATGATCGACGACCTGACGACGCAGGGAGTGACCGAGCCATATCGCATGTTCACCTCCCGCGCGGAATTTCGCCTCAGCCTACGTGCGGACAACGCCGACCTTCGCCTCACGCCGCTCGGGACGGCCTGGGGCTGCGTCGGCGCCCCGCGCGCTGCGTTGCTCGCGACCGACGAGGCCATGATCACGGCCGCGATGCGGCGTGCGGAACAGCAGAGCTTCTCGTCGGGCACACTGCGGCAGCACGGCATCCCCTCGACCGCGGATGGCCGGCGTCGGTCGCTGATCGAGGTCCTTGCAGGGGGTGTCGAGACCGAAGCTCTCGCTGTGCTGTGCCCGTGGCTCGTCGAGTTGCCGGCCCGCGTGCGTAGGCATATGGCCACAGAGGCACGCTATAGCGGCTATCTCGGCCGCCAGGCGCGCGAGATCCGCCAACTCGCATCCGAGAGCGCGATCACGCTGCCGCCTGATCTGGACTACGCGACGATCGGCGGCCTCAGCACCGAGATGCGCGAGCGTCTCTCGGCGGCGCGGCCCGTCAGCTTCAGCGCGGCGCAGCGAGTAGCCGGCGTCACACCTTCTGCCCTGATGGCCCTCCTCGTCCACGTCCGCGCGCAGCCTGTGGATAGTTTCACGTGAAACATGCGGCGGATGATATGCTCGTCGCTCTTCCTCCGGGAGTGCTGTCACGGCTCGAGCGCTTCGCCAGCCTGCTGACACGCTGGAACCGCCGGATCAACCTCGTCTCGGCCAGTGACCTGACGAGGCTCTGGCCGCGGCACATCTGCGACAGCCTGCAGCTCGCGACCCATATCTCGGCAGATGCAACGATCATCGACCTCGGTTCCGGCGCGGGCTTTCCGGGCTTGATCCTCGCGATCCGCACCGGCAATCCAGTGACCTTGATCGAGGCGGACACGCGCAAGGTGGCCTTCCTGCGTGAAGCCGCGAGAGAGACCGCAACACCGGTGACCATCCTCAACACCCGTATCGAGGAGGCGAAGCCGCCCGCGGTGTCGATCGTCACCGCGAGGGCTCTGGCACCGCTGTCGAAGCTGCTGCACTGGGCGACGCCGCTGCTGCTGCCGTCGGGATCCTGTCTTTTCCTGAAGGGCAAGTCGGTCGAGGACGAATTGACCGACGCCGGGACAAGATGGCACATGACGATCGAGCGGACACCGAGCCGGACTGATCCGGACGGGGTGATCCTCGCTTTGAGCCACATCCGACGGATCGGAGTGCATGAGGGCTCGCCGGACGCCTGATCAAGAGGGCATCATTTCGAACATCATCGCGATCGCTAATCAGAAAGGCGGCGTGGGCAAGACGACGACGGCAATCAACCTCGCGACGTCGCTCGCGAGCGTGGGCCAGCGGGTGCTGCTGATCGACCTCGATCCGCAGGGCAACGCATCGACAGGCCTGGGCATCGAGTATGGCGCGCGCCGTGCCGGCAGCTATGCCCTGCTGGCGGAGAATCAGCCTCTCGATCAGCTGGTCCGGAAAACGATGATCCCCGGATTGTCGCTACTCCCCGCGGACACCGATCTCGCGGGCGCGGAGATCGAGCTCGTCACGTACGATCGGCGCGAGTTCCTGTTGCAGCAGGCCCTGGCCGCTGACGAGGACGCAGCGCTCCCCTACGACATGGTGCTGCTCGACTGCCCACCCAGCCTCGGCTTGCTGACGTTGAACGCCCTGGTGGCGGCGGATGCCGTGCTGGTGCCGTTGCAGTGCGAGTTCTTCGCCCTGGAGGGAGTCAGCCACCTGGTGCGCACGATCGACCGCGTGCGGCGCGCCTTCAACCCGAGCCTGCAGCTCCAGGGTCTGGTACTGACGATGTTCGATCGGCGAAACAATCTTTCGGAGCTGGTCGCGGAGGACGCACGCGGCTTCTTCGGCGAGCAGGTGTTCGAGACGATGATCCCACGCAACATTCGCATCTCCGAGGCGCAGAGTCATGGCAAGCCGGCGCTGCTCTACGATCCCCGTTCCAGCGGATCGATCGCCTACGTGAAACTGGCGGAGGAACTCGTCGATCGTATGCGACGCGGCGGCGGGAAATCGAGCGCATGACGAAGAAGGAACCGCCCCCCTCGAGGCTGGGACGTGGTCTCGCGGCACTGTTGGGCGAAGCGCCGCCTGCCCTGGGCAAGCAGGCCCGCGAAGCCGGGACGGCGATCCACAGCCTGCCGATCGAGGCGCTCGAGGCCGGCCCGTTCCAGCCGAGGCGCGCGATGCAGCCGGAGGCCCTGGCTGAACTGGCCGCATCGATCCGCACGCGCGGGATCCTGCAGCCGATCCTGGCACGCCCGCATCCGCAACGCGGCGGCATCTATCAGATCATCGCCGGAGAGCGCCGCTGGCGCGCGGCGCAACAGGCCGGCCTGCACGACGTGCCGGTGCACGTACGTCATCTCGACGATGGAGACGCGATGGCCGCGGCACTCGTCGAGAACCTGCAGCGCGAGGACCTCGATCCGATCGAGGAGGCGGAAGGCCTGCACCGCCTGATCGCGGACTTCGGCCTGTCTCATGACGAGCTCGCCGGCGCGATTGGGAAATCACGCAGTCACGTGACCAACACGGTACGCCTGCTGCAACTTCCTGCGACGGTGCGGAAGGAGGTGCAGAACGGCGCACTCAGTGCTGGTCATGCCAGGGCACTGCTCGGCCATCCTGATCCCGGCAGGGCCGCCTTGACGGTGATCGCGCAGCGCCTGACGGTACGACAGACCGAGGCTCTGGCGCAGCAGCACATGGCAGGGGTCGGCCTCGCCCCGGCCTCCATGCGTGCGAAGCCGGACGATGCCACGCGCAAGGATCCCGAGATCGCGGCACTGGAGCGCAGCCTGCGAGACCGGCTCGGCTTGCGCATCCAGGTACTTTTCGACGGCAGGGGCGGCAGCCTGCGCATCCACTACGACAATCTCGATCAGCTCGATGGCGTGCTGGCCCTGCTCAACGGCTGAGGCAACGCGCGATGCGCCCTTGCGCTCGGCACAGGCGTGCCCTACTTCCGCTGCGTCCGGCCCACTGCTATAGGCCGGCACCCGCGAGACACCGTGGGCGCATAGCTCAGTTGGTAGAGCAGCTGACTCTTAATCAGCGGGTCGTAGGTTCGAATCCTACTGCGCCCACCACGTCCTTGGACGGCAGCGACGCGCCATGTCACGTCGCTCCGATCATCAGAACGGCTGCACGATCGCCATGACGACGATCACCAGCATGAGCACCGTCGGGATCTCGTTGGCGGCCCTGTAGAAGCGTTGCGGCCTGGTATTGCGGTCGTCGGCAAAGTCACGGCGCCAGCCCGCGCAGGCGCCGTGGAAGCCCGCCATCAGCACCACGCCACTCAGCTTCACCCACCACCATCCCGCGTGCCAGTCGACCGCACCCGGCGTCAGCACCAGCATCAGGCCGAAGAAGAAGGTGGAGATCATCGCCGGGTTCATGATCTGTTTGAGCAGCCGGCGCTCCATCACCTTGAACAGCTCGCTCTGCGCAGAGCCCGCCGCTGCCATGCAGTGGTAGACATAGAGACGCGGCAGGTAGAACAGGCCTGCCATCCACGCGATGACCGAAATCACGTGCAGCGCCTTCTCCCACAGCAGGTAGGGGCCCAAGGCGTCGATCATGTGGGGCTCCCTATCCGCATCGCGGCCACCACCAGAGGCCGTAGCGCATCCAGACGATGGATCTGCACGATCGCCGCAGCGTCCTCACCCGCCACCGGCACCAGGGGATGCGCCCCCTGGGCACGCAGGACGGCGCAGGCCATGCCGGCCGCCTGTGCGGCCAGTATCCCGGTATCGGAGTCCTCAACCACCAGGCAGCTCGCGGGATCCACGCCTTCGGCCGCCGCGGCCGACCGGAACAGGTCCTGCCACGGTTTCGGACGCGCGACGTCGTGCGCACTATGCAGCCGTCCCTTCAGCAATTTATCCAACCCGGTCCTGCGAAACTTCACTTCCATCTCCTCGTGCGAGGAGTTGGAGGCGACCCGCAGCGGCAGGCCGAGCCCGCGCATCGCATCCAGCATCTCCCGCACACCATCGATCAGGACCGCCTCCCGCTCGAGCATCGAGATCAGCCGACGGTGCATCCGTTTCGGCCAATCCGCGGGCAGGTCGATCCGATCCTGCTCCTCGAGTTCGACTGCGATCTGCTGCAGCGCCTTGCCGGCGAAGCGAAGCATCGCCTGCGCGTCGGTGATGACCAACCCCCGGGCACGGCACTCCTGCGCGATCAGGCGGTTCGACGGCGGCTCGCTGTCGATCAGCACGCCGTCGCAGTCGAGGATCAGCAGACGCAGCGGTGCCCGCGTCAGGTGAACCTCACGCAAGCCTCACCCGGTCGATCAGCTCCCCGACATGCTCGGGTGGCGTCTGCGGCATCACGCCATGTCCCAGGTTGAAGATGTGCGGCCGTCCGCGCATGGCCGTACGGATCGCCTCCGCCTCACGCGCCAGGGACGCGCCGCCGGCGATCAGGCAGAGTGGGTCGAGGTTGCCCTGCATGGCGATCCCCTCGGGGAGCATGCCCGATGCCACCTCGAGATCCGCGCCGGTATCGAGGCCGATCGCCTGCACGCCGGTCTCCGAGGCATAGCGCCCGATCAGCAAGCCGCCGAGGCGCGGAAAACCGATGATCGGAACATGGGGATGTCTGGCGCGGATCGCCAGCACGATGGCGCGCGTCGGCGCGATCACATAGCGCCGAAACTGCGAAGGCGGCAGCAACCCGGCCCAGCTATCGAACAGCATCACGGCCTCCGCTCCCGCCTCGATCTGCTCGCAGAGCATCGCGGCGGTACTTCGCGTCAGCAACTCGATCAGCCGATCGAACAGCTGAGGCTCAGAGAACGCCATGCCGCGCGTGATGGCGAACTCGCGCGAGCCGCCGCCCTCCACCATGTAGCACGCCACCGTGAACGGCGAGCCTGCGAAGCCGAGCAACGTCGTCTCGCCGCCCGAAGCGACTCCTATCTTGCCTGGCGCGTCGAGGCTGCTGCGCAAGCGGCGGAGTGTCTCCATGACCGGTGCGGTGCGCTCGGCAATCCGGTCGGGATCCAGCCGCGCGAAGTCCGCGGCGGTACGCACCGGTTCGAGCACCGGGCCGGTGCCGTCGATGAATTCGAGTTTCTGCCCCATCGCCCAGGGCAGGATGAGGATGTCGCTGAACAGGATCGCGCCATCCATACCGAAACGGCGAATCGGCTGCAGCGTGATCTCGGTGGCGATGTCGGGAGTCATGCACCGGGTGATGAAGTCGGCCTGGGCACGCAGGGCGCGGAACTCCGGCAGGTAGCGACCAGCCTGTCGCATCAGCCACACCGGCGGCGGCCACACCGCTTCACCATCCAGCACACGCAGCAATCGCTTCGTGCTCATGCCTTCACCTTCACCCTCGACGAGCTCACCTCTAAACATGAAAGAAGAAGAAAGAAATGGAGGTGTAGGTGTTGATGCCTGTGGATGACGGGGTACCCGGGTTTCGCAAAATGTACCCCGCTTTCCCCACAGCGTGTACAACCTCCGACTCCTGAGCCGGTCAGGGATCTTTGCATCCGTCCAGGTTCTGTCGACAGCAGGCTGTGTACAACCCCCCGTACCGCCGCGTGACCTGGTCGTCCCCACGACTCGGTACCTCGCAGCGGCGGGGTGCCGATCATCCCCACGTACCCCATTATCCTCACAGCCCTTCATCCTCACGGCGACGCACATGTCCGACTCATCGCCGCCATCCTCGCCCGTCGTCGGTTCCGCATTGCAAGCGGCTTGGCCGCCGCTGATCCTCGCCAGCGGCTCGCGGATCCGTCTCTCCCTGCTGCGCGACGCGGGGCTGACGGTCGCCGTTCGACCCTCAGAGATCGACGAGGCGGCGATCAAGCGGGCCGCTCGCGACGAGGGTGCAGGTCCTGGCCAGACCGCACAGCTGCTCGCCGATCGCAAGGCAGCCTGGGTCCGCGATCCCGATGCCATCGTCATCGGTGCAGACCAGCTGCTGGTGTGCGAGCGAAGCTGGTTCGACAAGCCCGGCAACCTGGCGGAGGCGCGCACGCAGCTGCTGGCGCTGCGTGCGCGGCCGCACGTGCTGCATACGGCACTCACGCTGTCCCGGGATGGCCGCATCATCGGCCGCCACGTCTCGCGGCCTCGCCTGGTCATGCGCGCGTTCTCCGAGGCAGCTCTCGATGCCTATCTCGCGCTCGAGGGCGAACGTGCGCTGTCGAGCGTCGGCGGCTATCGTCTGGAAGGTCCTGGCGTCCAGCTCTTCGAGTCGGTGGACGGCGAGCACGCGGCGATACTCGGGCTGCCCATGCTCGCCTTGCTCGACATGCTGCGTCGTCACGGCGTGCTCGCGCGGTGACCCACGGGGCGCGCTGTACTGGGCGGATCAGCACTGGGCGGATCAGCACTTGCCACCCCTCGACCGCCGGATTATACGGCCGCCTCTCATGAGCCTCCCGACGAGGCTGACGAGGCGCGGGGCCGTAGCTCAGTTGGTAGAGCGCCTGAATGGCATTCAGGAGGTCAGGGGTTCGATTCCCCTCGGCTCCACCACCGATCGGGGTGACTGCGCTCCGAGGCGGCGGAAGATGGTGATGCCTCGAAACCGGTGGTTGGTGCTCTTCCACATGCCGATGGTCGCCTCCACCGCGAACATGTTCCCGCGATACATCGGCAGCACCTGATCCAGCCACACCACGTGGGCACCCGGCGACAGCCGATACAGTGCCTTCATCACGCGCTTGCGCTTGATCATGCTGGTGCCGTAATGCTCGCAATCCTCCACCGAGTATGGAGGATCAGCCAGGACGAGATCGTACTGCTCGAGCGGCACCTGCAGGAGCGTCTGAGCATCGTCCAGGTAGGTCGGCTTAAGCAGCGGATTGCAATCCACCGTGTCCCCGGGGAACTCGTCCAGATCGACCCTGCCGCTGAACAGGTGCAGCACGCGTTTCTTCTCGGGAAACAGGGCGCGGATGCGACGCAGATAGGTGGCGGGGTAGCCGCCGTGGTAGGTCGACTTGACGCGGTAGTCGTTCCCCATGATCCAGGTGCCGACCACCCGGCCGTCGCCACCGATGAAGAGGTTGCGGGGAAAGCCGGTCTCCAGCGTGTAGTTGTCGATCCGGTCCGACCAGTCCAGCTCGAGAGGATGCGCTACCAGGTGGTTCATGGTCCTGCCAGTACCCTCGTGGCCACGGCGGTACCAGCGTTTTCAGCTCTGGCGCGAGGGCGACACGGCCATCCGCCGCGGCCCGCTTCATGACCCCGGGCGACGTGACCCACTCGCGCGCAGAACTGCATGACCATGTCCAGGTGAAGCCGGTCGCGACGTCAGCGCGTGCTTGGATCGGCGTGCGACGGGCGCATCAGCGCCCGGACATGTGCGGCCGTCGACTCCGCGAGTGCGGCGAGATCGTAGCCACCCTCCAGGATCGAGACGATGCGGCCGCCGCAGTGGCGAACTGCGATCTGCATCAACGCCGTCGTCACCCAGGCGAAGTCGTCCGCTTCCAGCTGCAGCTGCGCCAGCGGGTCGTCGCGGTGCGCATCGAAGCCGGCGGACAGCACCAGCAGCTCCGGCGCGAAGCGGTCGAGTGCCGGCAGGATGGTCTGCTGCCAGCCGCGGCGGAAGGCCGCCGGTCCGCTGCCGGGCGGCAGCGGCAGGTTGAGCACGTTTCCCGCGATGCCGCGCTCGCCGGCATCGCCGGTACCAGGATAGCAGGGCTGCTGATGCGAGCTGGCGAAGAACAGCTCCGGATCGTCCTGCAGCATGGCCTGCGTGCCATTGCCGTGATGCACGTCGAAATCCGCCACCGCGACCCGTCGCAGCCCCCAACGGGTCCTCGCGTGCATCGCCGCCAGTGCCGCGTTGCCGAACAGGCAGAAACCCATGGCGCGGCCAGGCTCGGCGTGGTGTCCGGGAGGTCGTACGGCGGCGAACGCGGCGTCGGCACTGGCCGTCATCACGGCGTCGACCGCGGCACAGGCGGCCCCGGCGGCGCGCAGCGCTGCCTCGGCGCTGCCGGCGCTCATCAGCGTGTCGGGATCGAGCGGCCGGAGATGCGGCGCCGGCGGTCGGATCGACAGGATGTGGTCCACGTAGGTGGCCGGATGAACCAGCTCGAGCTGCGCACGGCTGGCGGCTGGTGCCTCCTCCCGACGCACCGCCTGGAAATCGGGGTGCTCCAGCGCATCCCAGACTGCACGCAGCCGGTCCGCACGTTCCGGATGCCCGGGGCCGGTGTCATGCTCCAGGCACGCGGCGTGGGTGAACAGCGATAGCATCGGACCGATGGTGCGAGACAACCTCCTTCGTGGCAAGCGGGTCAGGGACCGTGCGGCCGTCGCGGGTCCGGGGTCAGGTCGGGATGTCGACGGGAACGCTTCCACGCCGACATGATCGTCCTGGTGTACGTCCGTCGGCCAGCCGTTCCCAGCGGGCCGACCCGGGGCGTCGCATGGACGAACCCAGGCGTTCCATGACACCTTCGACGCCAGGACGGTGACGGCTAGAGGTCGGGGACGGGGATCGAGGAGCACGATCTGACGATGAGCGATGCCTCCGACGACGAGCCGCCTCGTCCGGCCCCTGAGCGACTCCGCACCAGTGAGGCGTGCCTCGTCGCGCCTCCGGCAGATCCGGATCGCGGGTCCGACCCGTTCGTCGCGGCGGTGCGGGCGACGCCGATGCCGATGGTGATCTCCGACGTCCGCCAGGCCGATAATCCGCTGGTGTTCGTCAACGACGCGTTCTGCCGCCTGACCGGCTACGCGTCCGAAGAGGTCGTCGGCCGCAATTGCCGCTTCCTGCAGGGCCCTGAGACCGATCCGGTGGCGGTCGGGCGAATCCGCGACGCGGTCCGGGCGGTCCGGCCGATCGAAATCGACATCCGCAACTATCGCAAGGATGGCGAGCCGTTCTGGAACCGCCTGCTGATGGCGCCGGTGCACGATGCCGACGGCAACCTAGCCTACTTCTTTGCCAGCCAGTTCGACGTCACCGCCCAGCGCGAGCGTCTGACCGGCCTGGAGATCCACAATGCTGCCCTCATCGCCGAGGTGGCCGGCCGCACCCGCGCGCTGCAGGACGGCGAGGCAAGGCTGCGTTTCGCGACCGAGGCCGGCCGGCTCGGGATCTGGGAGCTCGATCTCGGTACCCGCTCGTTGACGACATCGCCGCTATGCCGGGAAATCTTCGGACGCGACCGATCGGCCCGGTTCAGCTACCAGGATCTCGAGGCCGCGATACACCCCGATGATCGCCCTCGCATGCGTCAGGCGGTCGAGCACTCCGTCACCTCCGGAACGGGGTACGACATCGAGTATCGTGTGCTGCGTGGCGACGGCAGCGTCGGCTGGGTGCAGATGCGGGCGCAGGTGGTGCGCGGTGACGACGGCGCCCCGCTGCGCATGGCCGGAACCTCGCTCGACGTGACTCAGCGTCGCGCCGCCGCGTTGCGGCTGGAGCTGAGCGAGCAGTCGCTGCGCCTGGCGACCGAGGCGGCGGAGATCGGGATCTGGGATCTCGACCTGGAGACCAACCTGCTGACCTGGTCGGACCGCACCAAGGCCATGTTCGGCATCTCGCCCAACACCGCCTACGGCCGCGCCGACTACGCGGCCGGACTGCATCCCGAGGATCGTGAGGCCACGGTCGCGGCGTTTAACGCTGCCCTCGATCCGTCGGTCCGTGCCGCCTACGACGTCGAGTACCGCACCGTCGGCAGAAAGGACGGCGTCGTCCGCTGGGTGGCGTCGAAGGGCAAGGGCCTGTTCGATCGTGGACGCTGCTATCGCGCCGTCGGCACCGCGATCGACATCACCGCGCGCAAGATCGCCGAGACCAGGCAGGCCTTCCTGCTGGAACTGGGCGATCGCCTGCGCGACCTGTTCGACGATCCGGATGCGATCCTGGCCGCGGCCACCGAGGGGCTGGGTCGTCATCTCGGGGTGCCGAGCACCGGCTACGCCGACGTCGCCGAGGCGGTCGGGATCTCGCGTCCGGCCTGCATCTGGGACGCGTCGAGCGGCATCCGGGCTACCGCGGCGCGGCCGGACCTGCTGGCCGAGTACGGTCCCGCTCATGCGGCCGAACTGCGTGCCGGTCGGGTGCTTCGCCTCGACGACCTCGCCAGCCAGTCGATCGCGGGCGGCATCCGTTCGATCCTCGCCGCACCGGTGCAGCGGCATGGGCGTACGGTCGCGTTCCTGTTCGCCCATCACGACGGCCCGCATCGCTGGAGCGAGGACGATGCCGAGATCATCCGCGAGGTCGCCGCCCGCATCTGGGTCGCGGTCGAGCGTGCGCGTGCCGAGGTCGCGTTGCGCGGCCTCAACGCCTCGCTGGAAGCGCGCGTGGAGGAGCGCACGGCCGACCGCGACCGGATGTGGCGCCTGTCGACCAGCGCCATGCTGGTGGCACGCTTCGACGGCACCATCACCGCCGTCAACCCGGCCTGGACGGCGCTGCTCGGCTGGACGGTGGACCAGCTGGTGGGCGCCTCGATGCTGCTCTTCGTGCATCCGGACGATCTCGTGCGCACCGTCGCCGAGGCCGAGAAGCTGGCCCAGGGCGTGACCACACGGCGCTTCGAGAACCGCTACCGGCACAGGGACGGGCACTATCGCTGGATGTCCTGGACCGCGGTGCCGGACGAGCGCTTCATCCACGCCGTGGGCCAGGACGTCACCGCCGAGAAGGAGGCTGCCGACGCGCTCGATCGTACGCAGGAGCAACTCCGGCAGGCGCAGAAGATGGAGGCGGTCGGCCAGCTCACCAGCGGTATCGCGCACGACTTCAACAACCTGCTGACCGCCATCGGCGGCGCACTCGAGCTGGCTCGGCGTAGGGCCGAGGATGGCCGCCTCGACGACCTGCAGCGCTATATCGGCATGGCGATCTTCTCGGCGGACAGGGCGGCCGGCCTGACGCGACGCCTGCTCGCCTTCTCGCGCCGGCAGCCGCTGGATCCGCAGCCGCTCGAGGTCAATCGCCTGCTGGCCGATATGGAGGAGCTGCTGCGCCGCACGCTCGGACCATCGATCGAGCTGGAGATGTCGCTGCCCGACGCCGTGTGGCCGACCTGGTGCGACGTCAACCAGCTCGAGAGCGCGATCCTGAACCTCGCCATCAACGCCCGCGATGCCATGCCGGATGGCGGCCGCCTCAGCATCGAGACCAGCAACGTGCTCCTCGACCAGGACCTCCCCGCGGTGCAGGCCGAGATCAAGCCGGGCCGCTACGTCTCGATCCGCGTCGCCGACAGCGGCATCGGCATGGACGCGGACGTGGCGGCGCGCGCCTTCGAGCCCTTCTTCACCACCAAGCCGATCGGGCGCGGCACGGGGCTCGGGCTGTCAATGCTGTACGGCTTCGTCAAGCAGTCGGCAGGTCACGTCCAGATCGAGAGCGAGCCCGGGCGCGGCACCCTGTTCCGGCTCTACCTGCCAGCCCAGGACGGCGCGCCCGCGGCTATTCCCGCACCCGCGCCGCCGGCGGCGGAGCGCCCGGTCGCCGGCTCCGGCACGCGCGTGCTGGTGGTCGACGATGAGGCGGCGGTACGCATGGTGATCGCCGAGGTGCTGGGAGAGCTGGGCTACGACGTGATCGAGGCAAACGACGCCGCCTCCGGCCTGCGGGCGTTGCAGGGGCGCTCGCTGGACCTGCTGATCACCGATCTCGGCCTGCCGGCGGGACTGAACGGACGCCAGTTCGCCGATGCCGCGTGCGCCGCCAGGCCCGGGCTGAAGGTGCTGTTCATCACCGGCTTCACCGGTGACGTCGAGAGCGGCGACGCGCCGAGGCACGGCATGCAGCTGCTGACCAAGCCCTTCACCGTCGACGCCCTGACCACGAAGATCGGCAGGCTGATGGAGCAGGCGTGAGATCGTAGCTAGCCAGGGGCGACGGCGGCCTTCAGGTCCAGGACGAGGTCGTCGCGGTCGGATCCGTAGATGAAGCGGTCCGGCCGGATCAGCATGCCGCGCGCGCGGTGGCGCCGGAACTGGGCCCGCAGCCTGCCCTCGATGTCGACGAACTCGTGATCCGCCAATCCCCTCCAGGAGCGTCCGGCCTCGTGCGCCACGAACTCCCGTACGCCCGCCGCGCGGAGATGCGCCGGCATGTTCGGCCTGCGCCACGACAGGTAGACCCAACCTAGGCCGAGCAGATCGTCCAGACGCCGCCGATAGCCGGACGCCGGCACCACCCAGGGCTGCCAGACCAGCTGTCCGGCCGGGCTGCGCCAGGACCGCGTCGCCGCCAGCAGGCCGGGGCCGCACACCCAGTCCGGCTTGATGCGGAAGTCGCGGATGCGGCTGCCGAGCCAGGGCAGCCGAACCGCGACCCGGCAGGCGACGTCCCGGCAGGTGGCGAGGAACGGGCTCTGCACCATCACCAGGGCGCCGATGCGCAGCGACAGCCGGGTCAGCGCCGCGACGTTCGGACGCCGCTCGCTCTCGTAGCTGTCGAGCAGCCAGACCGGCGCGCCGCGCAGCACCGCGGCGAGCTTCCAGCACAGGTTGCCCACGTCGCGCACGCCCGAGCTCACGCCTTGTCCGGCGAAGGGCGGCATGATGTGCGCCGCATCGCCGCACAGGAAGGCGCGGCCGCACGTCCAGCGCTCCGCCTGACGCACGTGGAACACGTAGGCCCAGCTTCGCAGGATCTCGATCTGGTCGGCGTCGACGCCGCGGCTGGCGAGCAGCGCGCGCAGGCCGTCGGGCGTCTGCGCGGCATCCGGATCCTCGTCGCGGCGCAGCCGGAATTCCCAGCGATGCTGTCCCATCGAGGCGTAGCAATCGACCCCCGGTCGTGCCGGGTCGGCGATGTAGTTGAAGTCGAGGCGTCCGGACGCCTCGTGCGGGAAGCGCGCGCGGGCCTGGGTGTCGATCCACGGCTCCTAGATCGAGCGTCCCGCCAGCGCGATGCCGAGCAGCTTGCGCGTGGTGCACGACCCGCCGTAGCAGCCGAGCA
>CAXTOE010000018.1:0-17192 GCA_964245685.1 uncultured Acetobacteraceae bacterium
CCCGCCGCGCGGTGCCGGGCGAGCAGCGCGCCGAGCAGCGCGATCGCGCCGTGATCCAGACCCAGGCTGGGTTCGTCGAGCAGCCACAGCGTCGCGCGCAGCAGCAGCACCCGGGCCAGTGCTGCGCGCCGCTTCTGCCCCGCCGAGAGCAGCCGCGCCGGCAGGTCGCGCAGCTCCGACAGCGCCACCGCCCGCAACGCCTCGTCGAGCGCGCCACCGCCGGTGATGCAGGCGAGGCGAAGATTCTCCTCCAGCGTCAGGCCAGGCTTGAGCGCGTCCTGGTGGCCGAGATAGGCGGTGCGTCGGGCGTGGGCGAGGCCATCTGCGGCGACCGGCACCTCGTCCCACAGCAGGCTGCCGGCATCGGGCGGGCGCAGGCCGGCGAGGGTGCGCAGGAGGGTGGATTTTCCCGCGCCGTTCGGCCCGGTGAGCAGGATGGCTTCGCCGGCGCCGCAGCACAGGTCGACGCCGTCCAGCACAAGCCGCTCGCCACGGAAAACCACCAGCCCCTCGGCACGCAGTACCGGCGCCTGGCGCCGGGAGGAGTCGGGTGGGCCGCTTGTTTCAGACACCTGGAGGGGTATGTTCTAGCGCAGTCCGGTTATCAAGCCGACATCGGATGACGCTCCGGCAGGCCGATCCACCGTCGTGCTTCGCGAGACTCTCGAGAGGGAACAGAATGAAATCGGTTGGCCACGACAGCCTGCACACGCGCGACACGCTCGAGGTGGAGGGCCGCACCTATCACTATTTCTCCATCCTCCGCGCCGAAGCAAGCATCGGTGACGTGAGCCGCCTGCCGGTCAGCCTGAAGGTGCTGCTGGAGAACGTGCTGCGCTTCGAGGATGGCCGCTCCTACAGCGTGAACGACGCGCACTCGATCGCCGGCTGGCTGCAGCAGGGGCAGAGCAGCAGGGAGGTGCCGTTCAAGCCGTCCCGCATCCTGATGCAGGACTTCACTGGCGTTCCGGCGGTGGTCGACCTGGCCGCCATGCGCGACGGCATCACCCGGTTGAACGGCGATCCGCAGAAGGTCAATCCGCTGGTGCCGGTCGACCTGGTGATCGACCACTCGGTCATGGTGGACTTCGCCGGCACGCCGGACAGCCTGCAGCGCAACGTCGAGGTCGAGTTCGAGCGCAACGGCGAGCGCTACGCCTTCCTGCGCTGGGGGCAGGAGGCGTTCGAGAACTTCTCGGTCGTGCCCCCGGGTGCCGGCATCTGCCACCAAGTCAACCTGGAATACATCGCCCAGGCGGTGTGGACCGCGACCATCGAGGGCGAGACCTTCGCCTATCCCGACACGCTGTACGGCACCGACAGCCACACCACGATGGTGAACGGCATGGGCGTGCTGGGCTGGGGCGTCGGCGGCATCGAGGCCGAGGCGGCCATGCTCGGCCAGCCGATCGCCATGCTGATCCCCGACGTGGTCGGCTTCAAGCTGACCGGGAAGATGCCGGAAGGCGCCACCGCCACCGACCTCGTGCTCACCGTCACCCAGATGCTGCGTCGCCACGGCGTGGTCGGCAAGTTCGTCGAGTTCTACGGCGACGCGCTGGACCATCTGCCGGTCGCCGACCGCGCCACCATCGGCAACATGGCGCCGGAATACGGCGCCACCTGCGGCTTCTTCCCGGTCGATGCGCTCACCCTCGAGTACCTGACCCAGACCGGGCGCGACGCGCACCGGATCAGGCTGGTGGAAGCCTATCTCAGGGCGCAGGGCATGTTCCGCGAGGCGAGCTCGCCGGAGCCGGTATTCACCGACACGCTGGAGCTCGACCTCGGCTGCGTCGAGCCGTCGCTCGCCGGACCGAAGCGTCCGCAGGACCGGGTGGCGCTGCGGCAGGCGGCGGAGGCGTTCAACCTCGAGCTGACACGTAGCCTCGGCGTGCCGGCCAACGACGTCGAGCGCAAGATCGCGGTGCACGGCAGCAACTACTCGATCGGCCACGGCGACGTGGTGATCGCGGCGATCACGTCCTGCACCAACACCTCCAACCCGGCGGTGATGATCGCGGCCGGCTTGGTGGCGAAGAAGGCGCGCGCCCTCGGCGTGGCCCCCAAGCCCTGGGTCAAGACCTCACTCGCTCCGGGATCGCAGGTGGTGACCGAGTATCTCGACCGCGCCGGGCTGAGTGCCGAGCTCGACGCGCTCGGCTTCAACACCGTGGGCTATGGCTGCACCACCTGCATCGGCAATTCCGGGCCGATCGAGGATGCGATCGTCGAGGCGATCGAGGACCATAAGCTGGTCGCGGTATCCGTGCTGTCGGGCAACCGCAACTTCGAGGGTCGGATCAGCCCCAACGTGCGTGCCAACTACCTGGCGAGCCCGCCGCTGGTGGTGGCCTACGCGCTGCTCGGCACGATGCGCGAGGACATCACCACCGCCCCCCTCGGCACCGGCGCCGACGGGACGCCGGTCTACCTGAAGGATGTCTGGCCGACCAACAAGGAGATCGCCGAACTGATGACCAGCTCGATCTCGCGCGAGCAGTTCATCGAGCGCTACGGCCAAGTCTCCGGCGGCACCAAGGAGTGGCAGGCGCTGCAGGTCGCCACCGGCTCGGAGACCTACAGCTGGGACGACGGCTCCACCTACGTGCAGAACCCGCCCTATTTCGAGGGCATCACCCAGGAGCCGGTCTCCAAGGGCGACATCCTCGGCGCGCGGGTGCTGGCGCTGCTCGGCGACAACATCACCACCGACCACATCTCGCCCGCCGGCTCGATCAAGAAGAACGCGCCCGCCGGCGAATATCTCGGCGCGCATCAGGTGCAGCAGAAGGACTTCAACTCCTACGGCTCGCGGCGCGGCAACCACGAGGTGATGATGCGCGGCACGTTCGCCAACATACGCATCAAGAACGAGATGGTGCCGGGCGTCGAGGGCGGCGTGTCCAGGCACTATCCGTCCGGCGAGCAGGGTGCGATCTACGACGTGGCGATGCGCTACAAGCAGGAGGGGGTGCCGCTGATCGTGTTCGGCGGCAAAGAGTACGGCATGGGCTCGTCGCGCGACTGGGCCGCCAAGGGCACGCTGCTGCTCGGCATCCGCGCGGTGGTGGCCGAGAGCTTCGAGCGCATCCACCGCTCCAACCTGGTCGGCATGGGCGTGCTGCCGCTGCTGTTCCCGTCAGGCACCAACCGGGAGACGCTGCAGCTGCGCGGTGACGAGACCATCGACATCGAGGGGCTCGACGCCATCACCCCGCGCATGATCCTGAACATGGTGGTCACCCGCGCGGATGGCACCACCCAGACGGTGCCGCTGATCTGCCGCGTCGATACCCTCGACGAGGTCGAGTACTACCGCCACGGCGGCATCCTGCAGTACGTGCTGCGCGGCATGGCCGAGGCCGCCTGAAGGCCAGGGCTCTGCTCTGGACCTGCCAAAGGCGTCGCCTTCGGAATCCGTAGGAAACTGAACGGATTCTCAAGGCTTCGCCTCGAGCGGGTCCGGGCAGAGCTCGGCCGTTCGGAGGCCCCAAACCATGCAGTTCCTGCTCTACCCGCTCGCCATGCTCGCCGGCCTGATGAACCCGCTGCAGACCGCCTGCACGTCGGAGATGAACAAGGCGCTCGGGCGGCCGTTCATGGTCGCCTTGCTGAGTGTCTGCGGCACGATGATCGTCACCGCGATCGGCGCCCTGTTGCTCGGGCAGTTCGGCCTCGGCGGCAAGGCAGGTCAGGTGCCGTGGTGGGCGTGGCTGGGCGGTGTCGCCGGCTCGGTATTCCTGCTGTCGCAGCCGATCGCGGCACAGAAGATCGGCGCCAGCTCGTTCATCGGCCTGTCGGTCACGGCGGCGGTGGTCGCCTCCGTACTGATCGACCATTACGGCTGGCTCGACTTCCCGCGACACGCGGCGTCGCTCGGCCGTATCGCAGGTGCCGGGCTGATGATCCTGGGCGTTACCCTGGTGGCGCTGCTCTAGCAGCCGCTCACCAGGGAACGGTCTCGCCGCGGTAGTCGAGGTAGCGCACGCCGGGATGGCCGGCCTGCGCCGCGAGGACGTCTGCCATCCCGTTCACGCTGGTCTCGACGTCGAGCGTCGCCTCATGGCCGCCCATGTCGGTGCGCACCCAGCCGGGAGCCATGATCACGCAGCTCCGGCCGTCGCCGCGGCGGACGGCGAAGCTCCGCATCAGCGTGTTGAGCGCCGCCTTGCTGCCGCGATACACCTCCCAGCCGCCGCTCTCGTTGCGGGCGACGCTGCCGAGGCCGGACGACATCGCCACGATCGTGCCGCCGGCGGGCACCAGGTCCTCGAACGCCTCCACCACGCGCATCGGCCCGAGCGTGTTGGTGAGCATGATCCGCATGAACTCGTCGGTCGCGACCTCGCCGATGGTCTGCGACGGGTCGTTGGCGACACCCGCATTGACGAACAGCACGTCCAAGGCACGTCCGGACAGGCGTGCCCGCAGCGCGTGGATCTGCTCCGGCTCGGTGATGTCGAGCTGCTCGATCTCGAGGCGGCCGGCCGCGGTCCCGGCCAGCTCGTGCAGTCCGGTGCCGCCGCCGCGCACGGTCGCCACCACGTGCCAGCCGCGGCTCAGATATTCGCGTGCGAGTCCCAGCCCGAGCCCGCGCGACGCACCGACGATCAGGATCAGGGGAGCTTCAGCGGTTGAGGACATGACGGATCTCCTGTTCGGGGTGGCTGGGGCGGATGGCGGGACTGCGCGGTCTCACTCGATCGGGCACGGCTCGATGTTCCAGATCTCCGCGGCGTATTGCGCGATCGCGCGATCGCTGGAGAATTTGCCACTGCCCGCGACGTTCAGCACGGTCCGGCGCGACCACTCCGGCTGATCGCCGTAGAGGGCCAGCATCGCCCGGTCGGCAGCGAGGTAGGAGGACAGGTCGGCGAGGTGCATGAAGCGGTCGCCGTTGCCGAGCAGCATGGTGCGCAGCGGATCGAAGATGCCCGGCTCGTACTTCGAGAAATGACCGGAGAAGATCGAGTTCAATGCCGCGCGCGTCTCGGGGTCGTGGTCGTAGTGCCATTGTGGGTTGTACCAGCCACGGTTATCCGCGACCTGCGCCGCGGTCAGGCCGAACAGGAAGAAGTTCTCCTCGCCGGCCTCCTCCGCCATCTCGATGGTGGCGCCGTCACGGGTGCCGATGGTGAGTGCCCCGTTCAGCATGAACTTCATGTTGCTGGTGCCGCTGGCCTCGAAGCCGGCGGTGGAGATCTGGTTCGAGACGTCCGCGGCCGGGATCAGCCGTTCCGCCAAGGTCACGGAATAATCCGGCAGGAAGACCACCTTCAGCCGTCCGCGCACCAGCGGATCGCCGTCGATGGTACCGGCGAGGTTGCTGATGAACTTGATGATCACCTTGGCCAGCGTATAGGACGGCGCCGCCTTGCCGGAGAAGAAGAAGGTGCGCGGCGCGATCTCCAACTCGGGATTCTCGCGCAGGCGGTTGTACAGCACCAGGATCCGCATCGCGTTGAGGAACTGCCGCTTGTATTCATGGATACGCTTGACCTGGCAGTCGAAGATCGTAGCCGGATCCACCTCGATCCCGGCGCTCACCTTCAGCCACGTCGCGAAGCGCTGCTTCGCCACCTGCTTGGCGGCGCGGAAGTCGGCGCACAGTGCGCTGTCCCCGGCGAGCGGACGCAGCCGCTCCAGCTGCGTCAGGTCGGTCACCCAGCCATTGCCGATGGCCGCGGTGATGGTGGCGGCAAGCGGCGGATTGGCCAGCAGCAGCCAGCGCCGCGGGGTCACGCCGTTGGTCTTGTTGTTGAAGCGCTCGGGATACAGCTCGGCCAGGTCCTTCACCGTCATCGTGCGCAGCAGCCCGGAGTGGATTGCCGCCACGCCGTTGGTGCTGTGCGAGCCGACGATCGCGAGATTGGCCATGCGTATCTTCGGCTTCACGCCCTCCTCAATCAGCGAGATCTGGGCCAGCCGCTCGTTGTTGCCGGGGAAGCGACGACGCACCGTATCCATCAGGCGCTGGTTGATCTCCAGGATGATCTCGGCCTGGCGCGGCAGCATCACCTCGAACCACTGCAGCGGCCACTTCTCCAACGCCTCGGGCAGCAGCGTGTGGTTGGTGTAGGCCAACGTATCGCAGGTGACGCGCCAGGCCTGGTCCCAGTCCAGCTTGCCCTCGTCGAGCAGGATGCGCATCAGCTCCGGCACTGCCATGCTCGGATGGGTGTCGTTCATCTGCACCGCCGCCTTGCTCGACAGCGCCTGCCACTCCCCGCCGGCAGCGCGGAACCGGCGCACCAGGTCGGCGAGCGAGCACGCCACCAGGAAGAACTCCTGGGCGAAGCGCAGCGCCTGGCCCGGCGTGGTGGAGTCGTCGGGGTACAGCACGCGCGTCAGCGAGTCCGCGGCCAGGGTGTCGGCAACCGCCCCGACGAAGTCGCCGCTGCTGAACTCCTGGAAGTCGAAGGAGGCCGGCGCACGCGCGGCCCACAGCCGCAGCGTGTTCACGGTCTTGCCGCCGAAGCCGACGATCGGCCGGTCATACGGCATCCCGATCAGGCGCGAGGTGCGCCCGGGTATCGCGCGCAGGGTGCGGCCCTGGGTCTCGAACGCGCAGTTCAGCGTCACCTCGACCTGTTCGGACGGACGCATCACCTCCCACGGATCGGGAGAGCCCAGCCAGTTGTCCGGCGTCTCGCGCTGCCAGCCGTTGTTGATCAGCTGACGGAAGATCCCGTACTCGTAGCGCAGCCCGTAGCCGATGCCCGGCAGCTGCATCGTCGCCATGGAGTCGAGGAAGCAGGCGGCGAGGCGTCCGAGGCCGCCATTGCCGAGGCCGGCGTCGGGCTCGTTCTCCAGCAGGCCGAGCCAGTCCAGGCCGTTCTCCGCCGCGACCTCGGCCAGTACTGGATCGAGCAGCAGGTTCATCACGTTGTTGGCAAGCGACCGCCCGATCAGGAACTCCATCGAGAGGTAGTAGATGCGCTTCGGGTTCTGCCTCGCGTGGGTCTCCTGGGTACGCAGCCAGCGCTCCGCCAGCACGTCGCGCACGGAGCGCGCGATCGCCTCGAAGCGCGTCCGCGCCGTCGCCGCGTCGAGGCTGACGACGTCGTCGAGTATCAGGTGGTGCCGGTAGCGTGCCTTCATGATGGAAGCCGCTTCCGCGTCCGAACCGGTCAGGCTGGTCATGTTGGTCATGCTCATGAAGCGGCTTCGTCCTTTGTTCTCGTCAGCAGGTGAAGATGGCTGCGCGAACCCTCGGCAGGCAGGCTCGACAGGGTGTGGCCGGTTATCCTCTGGCCCGCTTGCGACCGCGCTTCTCGCGCAGCTGTGCCGGCTGTGCGCCGCCGCCGGCCCGATCAAGCACGAAGCGGGCGTAATCGTCCATGTCGCCGTCGAACGGCCGTACCGTGCCGTCGGCGGCGAGCCACAGCCGGTCGGCCACCAGCTCCATCAGCGAGCGGTCGTGGGTGATCAGGATCACCGCTCCCTCGTAGGCGTTGAGCGCGTCCAGCAGCGCCCGCCGGCTGTCGATGTCGAGATGGTTGGTCGGCTCGTCCAGGATCAGCAGGTGGGGTGCCGCCATCGCCACCAGGTTCAGCAGCAGCCGCGCCCGCTCGCCGCCCGAGAGGGCCTGCGCGGTGGTGCCCTGCTTGTCGAAGCCGATGCCCCAGCTCGCCAGCCGCGAGCGGTGCGACTGCTCGGAGTCGTGCGGCCGCTCGCGCCGGATGATGTCGAGCGCGGTCTCGTCCGGGTCCAGCGCCTCGATCTGATGTTGATGGAACCAGCCGCCCGAGATCCGTCCCTCCCGCTGCATCCGCCCCGCCCGCACCGCCAGCCGACCCGCAGCCATCTTGGCGAACGTCGACTTGCCGGCGCCGTTCACGCCCAGCAGCCCGATCCGGTCATCGACGTCGAGCCTGAGATCGAGCCCGCGCAGCACCGGCGGCGCATGGCCGTAGCCGACCTCGACGCCCTCCAGCCGCATCAGCGGCGGCGCCAGCGGGCGCTTCGGCGAGGGGAGATGGAACGGCGCCACCCGCTCCTCGATGCTGGCCTCGATCGGCTGCATCTTCTCCAGCCGCTTCATCCTGGACTGCGCCTGCGCCGCCTTGGACGCCTTGGCGCGGAAGCGGTCGACGAAGGATTGCAGGTGCGCGCGCTCCGCCTCCTGCTTGTTCCGCGTCGCCGACAGCAGGCGCTGCTTCTCGGCGCGCCGACGCTCGAAATCGTCGTAGCCGCCGGCGTAGAGCTCGAGTTTGCGCTCGCTGAGGTGCAGGATGAAATTCACCGAGTTCAGCAGCTCGCGGTCGTGGCTGATGATCAGCGCCGAGTTCGGGTAGCGCGCCAGTCGCGCCTCCAGCCACAGCGCGCCCTCCAGGTCGAGATAGTTGGTCGGCTCGTCGAGCAGCAGCAGGTCGGGCTGCGCGAACAGCGCCGCCGCCAGCGCCACCCGCATGCGCCAGCCGCCGGAGAACTCGGCCATCTGCCGCGCTAGGTCCTCGGTCGAGAAGCCGAGCCCGTGCAGGATCTCCGCTGCCCGCGCCGGCGCGGTGTCGGCATCGATCTCGATCAGGCGCGACCAGATGTCGGCCATGCGTTCCGGCGCCGCCGCCTCCAGCTCGCCGAGCAGGGCGTGCCGCTCCGCATCCGCGGCCAGGATGGTGTCCAGCAGGCTGACCGCGGTGGCCGGATGCTCCTGCGCCACGACCGCCAGCCGCGCCGCGGCTCCCGCCACCCGCGGCAGCGCGATCTCGCCGGAATCGGCGTGCAGCTCGCCGGTGATCAGCTTGAACAGCGTGGACTTGCCGACCCCGTTGCGCCCGACCAGCCCGACCTTGGCGCCGGTGGGCAGGGTCACGCTGGCGCGGTCGAAGAAGCGGCGTCCCCAGGCGTTGAAGGTGAGGCTGTCGATCTGGAGCATGAAGGGCCTGACGGATGAGGTGCGGAGGTGGTGCGGTTCAGGCGGCCGCGGCCTGATCGGTCCAGCCGGCCAGTTCGACGCGTGCCAGCGCCTCCAGTAGGTCGATCGCGGCGTCGTCGTCGTTCAGGCAGGGTATGGCGCAGAACGCCTCGCCGCCGGCGTGCATGAACTCCTCGCGCAGCTCGTTGCCGATCTCGTCGAGCGTCTCGATGCAGTCCACCAGGAAGGCCGGCATCACCAGCGCGATCCGGCGCACACCGGCCTTCGCCAGCGCCACCACCGTCGGCGCCGTGTACGGCTCGATCCATTTCGCCAGCCCGAAGCGCGACTGGTAGGTCAGCAGCGACAGTTCCGCGTCCAGTCCGAGTGCGACGCGCAGCGCCCGCATGGTGCGCTCGCATTCCTGCTGGTAGGGGTCGCCGGCCCTGACGTAGCTGCGCGGCAGGCCGTGGAACGACCCCACCAGCATGTCCGGCTTCCAGTCGAGCGCGCCGAGCGTGCGACGCACCGAGGCGGCGAGTGCTGCGATATAGAGGGGATGATCCGGAAACGAGGGCACCGTTCGCACCGCCGGCTGTCGGCGCAGCCGCATCAGCGCGCGGAAGGCCTGGTCGTTCGCGGTGGCGGTGGTGGTGCCGCTATATTGCGGATACAGCGGCATGATGACGATCCTGGCGCAGCCCTGTGCGGTCAGGGCGTCGATCGCGGACGTCACCGAAGGGCTGCCGTAGCGCATCGCCCAGGTGACCTTCACCGCATCCCCGGTGAATCGCGCGGCCAGTTTCTGCGACTGCGCCCGGGTGTAGGTGCGCAGCGGTGATTCATCGAGATCGAGGTTCCAGATCCTCTTGTAGGCCGCACCACTCTTCCGCGGCCGCAACGAAAGCACCAATCCTTCCAGGATCGGTCGCCAGACCAGCGGATTGGCCTCGATGACCCTGCGATCCGATAGGAACTCCGAAAGATAACGCCGGACGGAACGATAGTCGGTTCCGTCCGGCGTTCCGAGATTGATCAAGAGCAGACCCGCATTCGCCATGTCTGACAGTCTACTCCGCGGTATGCGTCACGTCAGTAGCCGTCAGCGGCGCGCAGGCGGACGTAGGGCGGACGGATGGTGGCGCCGCTCCCACACCCTGCATGCCGGCCGGATGTCCTATACAGGCCCGCACGCCTGCCAGCGTCGGGAGAATGCTGCCGCTCATGGAAAGCTTTCGTCGCTGTTGCGTGTCGTTATAGGGAGCGGTAATCAATAGGAGAAGTTGGTATTTCCCAGTCTGTACATAGGTAGAACCTATTGACTAACCCGCCGTGCCCGCGAGCGTCATGACCACGAGCGCCCTGGTCCGCTCCAGCCTCGCCGGGCTGTCGCTGCGAGATCTGGAATATGCGGTCGCGGTGGCCGACTTCCGCCATTTCGGCCGCGCCGCCGAGCATTGCGGGGTAAGTCAGCCCGCGCTGAGCGAGCAGCTCCGCAAGCTCGAGGCGGTGCTCGGCGCGCCCCTGTTCGAGCGCACCGCCCGGCGCGTCGAGATCACGCCGCCGGGGGAGCTCCTGCTGCGCCAGGCCCGCATCGTGCTGCGCGAGTCGTTCGGCCTGATCGAGATGGCGCGTGCCCGGACCGACCCTCTCGAGGGTCCGCTCCGGGTCGGGGTGATCCCGACCCTCGGCCCGTACTACCTGCCCTCGGTGCTTCGCATGCTTCGCAGCGACTTCCCGGGCCTGGAGCTGCGCCTGCAGGAAGGTCTCACCGAGGGCCTGACGGAGGCGCTGCATCGCGGTAGCCTGGATGCGATCCTCATCGCACTGCCGATACCGGGCGACGCGGTGGTGACCGTGGAACCGCTGTTCTTCGAGCGCTTCCGGCTGCTGGCGCCGAGCGGCCATCCCCTGCTCGATGCCGGCGTCCTGCATCCGGAGGACCTTCCGGGCGAGGATCTGCTGCTGCTGGAGCAGGGACACTGCCTGCGCGACCAGACGATCTCGTTGTGCCGGCTGCCGGGTCCGCGCGGCCGAGAGGCGCGTCACGCCAGCAGTCTGGAGATGCTGCGGCACATGGTCGCGGCCGGCGAAGGCTACGCGCTGATGCCGTGGCTCGCCACCGGCCAGGGCGCTGGTCCGGACGGCGCCGCTTCCGCCCTCAACTCGCTGGTGCAGAGCAGGGTGCTGGAGCTCGGCCGCGACGGCGCACGCCCGGGTCGGATTATCGCCCTGGGCTGGCGTGCCACCGACCCCCGCGGCCAGCATTTCTCCCGCCTCGCCACGTTCCTGCGCGACGCCGCGCCGGAAGGCACCGAGCCGGTACGCGACGACGGCGCGGTCGTCGCGCCCCGCGTGCCGACCTCCCGCACCGGATCCGGCCGCAGCCGCCTGCGCGCTGCCGGACGCGCAGGATCGGCCGCCGGGTGAGCCGTCGACACGCCGCCTCTTAACGGGAGCTCAAGCTTTCATCGTCATGATCGGCTGACCGAGCCAGAACGCAAGGCCAGCGAACGTGTCGACCCCGACCGCCATCTCCATGCCCGGCATGATCTCGACGCGGACCACTGCAGTAACGATCCGGGTTCGCATCGAGAAGATCGAGACGCTGGCGCGTCTCGCACCGATCCTCGCCATCTCCTCGCTGTTCGCGGCAGCCACGTTGATCACGCTGTTCTGGCATCAGGGTCCGCGACGATTCCTGGTCGGCCTCGGCGTCGGGTTGCTGCTCGTGCACAGCGCGGCGATCTGCAAGAGCGTGCGCTGGCTCGGCTCCGTCAGACCGTCGACCATCTCGCTGCGCAGCGTCTGGACACGCGTCGCGTTGACCGCGGCCGTGGCTGCCGTCTGGGCGATCGTGCCGATCGTGCTGATGCCGGGCGCCTCCGCGGACGAGCGCCAGTTCATCGTCTACGTGATGGCGGGACTGATCTCTGCCGGTGTCATGATCGCGCCGCTGCGTGCAGGCGCCGTCGCGTTCTCCGCGATCGTCGGCGTCGGCATGCTGATCGCGATCCTGATCGTGCGTGACCGGACCTTCCTGCAGCATGCGGCCATGGTGCTGGTCTACACCGCGGCCACGATCTGCGTCATCCAGTACCTCCACGCCCGTTTCGTGAGCCTGGTCGCGCATGAAGTGCAGCTGCTCGAACAACGGGAGCTGATCGGCCTGCTGCTGAAGGACTTCGAAGAGACCGCCAGCGACTGGCTCTGGGAGACGAGCCCCGAGGGATGTTTCACGCACCTGTCGGAGCGTCTGGCACAGGTGGCCGCGTTGCCGATGGAGGTGCTGCAGGACCTCTCGCTGCTCGCTGTCGCCGCCGCCGCCCAGGGTCATGCCGCGGCAGATCAGCTGCTCGATTGCCATGCGCAGCGCCTGCCGTTCCGCGATCTCGTACTGCCGGTGCAACTCGGAGGCGTCGAGCACTGGTGGTCGCTGACCGGCAAGCCGATCTACGACGGCCAGTCCGTTTTCATCGGCTATCGCGGCGTGGGCACCGACGTGACGGCCGCGCGGCGTTCCGAGGACCGGATCGCCTATCTCGCCTGCTACGACAGCCTCACCGACCTGTCCAACCGCGTCATGTTCCAAGACAAGCTGCGGCAGGTCTGCGACGAGGGCAAACCGTTCGCGTTGCTGAGCCTCGATCTCGACGGCTTCAAGTCGGTCAACGACACGCTCGGCCACGCGGCCGGCGACGCGTTGCTGCGCGCGGTGGCGCGGCGCATCCGCAACTGCGTGCGCGAACATGACGTGATCGGCCGGCTCGGCGGCGATGAGTTTGCCATCCTGCAGCCTGCCGCCGATGTCGCCCATGCCGCCGAGCTGGCGCGGCGCATCATCGAGAGGGTCAGCGAGGCGTACAACATCGATGGCTGTACGGCCGCGATCGGCGTCAGCATCGGCATCATGATGCCGACCGCGGCAGGGGAGAGTCCCACCGAACTGCTGAAGGGCGCGGACCTCGCCCTCTACCGTGCCAAGGCAGAGGGACGCGGGACATGGCGCTTCTTCGACAGCGAGATGGACGCCCTCGCCGAAGCCAGGCGGAGACTGCAGTCCGACCTGCGTCAGGCCCTGGAGCATGACGAGTTCGCGTTGCACTTTCAGCCGATCATCAGTCTCGCCACGTCGGAGGTGGAAGTAGTCGAAGCGCTGCTGCGTTGGACCCATCCGCAGCGCGGAGCCGTCGCGCCCGCCGACTTCATCCCGATCGCCGAGGAGTCCGGCCTGATCCTGCCGATCGGCGCGTGGGTGCTGCGCGACGCCTGCCGACAGGCGATGCTGCTTCCCGACAGCGTTCGTGTCGCGGTCAATCTCTCGCCGGCGCAGCTTCGAGATCCGCGGCTGCTGACCCTCGTCGACGAGACGTTGCACGAGACCGGGCTGGCACCGGAACGTCTCGAGCTGGAGATCACCGAGACGATCTTCCTCGATGCCAGCACGACCGTCCTGGCGACGCTGCACGCGCTGCATGCGCGTGGGATCCATGTCGCACTCGACGATTTCGGAACCGGCTACTCGTCGCTCTCCTACCTGCGGTCATTCTCGTTCAACAAGGTCAAGATCGACCGCTCCTTCGTGCGCGACCTCGGCGACAGCGCGGAGGCGAACGCGATCGTCAAGGCGATCACCGGAATGGCCGACAGTCTCGGCATCGGAACCACGGCCGAGGGGGTGGAGAGCCAGGCGCAGCTCGATCTCCTGCGCGGCAGCGGCTGCGCGCAGGTCCAGGGCTTCCTGTTCAGCCGCGCTATGCCGATCGGCAGCATCGTGCAGCTGATCTCGGACCGGAGCCGGCTCGACCGCGGCGAGCTGGAAGCGGGATGTTGGCCGGACGCGGCCCTCGCGGACGCTGCCTCATGATGCGCAGGCGAGGGACCCGTCCGGAAGCGGTCTGATGCGCCTGCGCCGGGTCGCGATGAGGCGCCGCATCTCGTTGTGATAACGAACCGACTTCGATCACGAATGCTTTACCTGTTTCTGGGGTCATGTTATCTCGTATCCGGAAGGATATCGCCGATGATGAGACCCTGTCGTGAATGATCAAGATCCCCGCTCGACGCATATTCTCGTCGTCGAAGACGATGATCTTCAGCAGGAGGTGCTTCGTTCCAGCCTGACGTGGCACGGCTACCGCACCGAGGCGGTGTCGAGCGGTTTGGATGCGGTCTGCAAGGTGCGGCACGGCGGCTACGACCTGCTGCTGATCGATTATCATCTCTCCGACATAGACGGGCTGGCGACCGCGAGACTGGTTCGCGATCTCAGGGGATCGTCGCCGCGTCCGGTGTTGATCGCCTTGACCGGAGCTCCGGATCAGCTCCTGGCCCTGCAGGCGCAGCACGGCCAGCCATTCGACCGGGTGATCGCCAAGCCGACCAGCCTGTCGGCCCTGATCTCCAGCATTCAACGCGAACTCGGCAGCATGCGCGACCGCATCACGCCGTGGGAGACCGATTTGCCTGAGCAGAACATGGAATTTCTCGAGCCGCTGGATCCCGGCAGGCCGCGCATCCTGGTGGTGGAAGACGACGACATCCAGCAGTTCGTCCTGCAGCATGCCCTGGAGCGGCTCGGCTACGAGGTCGGCCTCGCCTCGGACGGCGTGGCGGCGGTGCGGATGGCGCGCGCGCGCGACTACGATCTGGTCATGATCGATTACCTGCTTCCCGACATGGACGGTCTCGCCACCGCCAAGCTGATCCTCGATCCTCTCGACGAGGACCATCGTCCACGGATGATCGCGATGACTGCCGCACCCAGCCGCCTGAGCGGTCGGGAAGCCGAGACCGACCCGGTGTTCGACGAGGTGGTGGCGAAGTCGCCGGACCTGCCGGCGCTCATCACGGTGGTGAAACGTCATCTGGCCGCGCCGTCGATGCGATCCTGCTGAGCCGGATACGGGAGAAACGGAGGGTACCGTGCTGCCACTGCGGCGTCACCTCAATGCAGCCTGCTGCGCGCTCGGCGGCCTGATCCTGCTCGCCGGCCTCGGCGTGCTAAGCTTCCGGCAGGCGCAGCAGGTCAAGCTGGAACGGGTCGGCGTCCGGCACGTGATCGACGTCCTGGGGCGGCTGAATGATGTCGGTCTGGCACTGCGCGACGCGGAGAGCGGCCAACGCGGCTTCATCCTCACCGGCGAGCCGGACTATCTGGGTCCGTATCGCTCGGCGGTCGCGCGTCTGCCGGAACTGCGCCAGATCCTGCGGCGCCTGATCGCGAACGACGCCGCGCAGCGAGGCCGCGACGCGCTGCTCGATCCGCTCGTCGACCGGAAGCTCGCCGAGCTGGAACAGACCGTGCAGCTCCGGCGCGGCTTCGATGAAGACGCGGCGCGACGCGTGGTGATGCGCAACGTCGGCCGGGTGCTGATGGTCAGGATCACCGCGACCCTCAACGACATGCTGGCCGAGGAGCAGACGCTGCTGGCGCGGCATCGGGCGGCGCTGGATCGTGGCCAGGGGGTCATGGCGCGGCTCAATCTCGCTATCGCCCTGGTCGGCACGCTGTTCCTCGCCGCGACCGGCTTCATGCTGCGACGCTCGATGGTGGAGCTGCGCGACAGCGAGGCGGCATTTCGCCTGCTCGCCGAGCATGCCGGGGATGTGGTCGCGCGGGTCGGCAGGGACGGCAGGATCCGCTACATCTCGGCGGCAGCGGAACGGATCTTCGGCCTCGCTCCGGAAGCCTTCATCGGGCAGACCATCATCGGCTTCGTCCATCCTGAGGATCGGCCCGCCGTATCGGCGTCGATGATGCGGCTGCTCACCGGAATGGTCGAGGAGGAGGCGATGGCCTTCCGCATCCGACGACCGGATGGACGCGAGGTGTGGCTGGAGACGATCCACCGGCTGCTGCGCGATCCCGCCACCGGCGCCTGCGACGGCTTCAGCGTCATTTCCCGCGACGTCACGGAACGACGTCAGCACCAGGCCGAACTCGAGCGGCGCGCGCGCGACCTGGCGAGCAGCAACGAGCAGCTGGAACGGCTGACGCAGCATCTGGCGAAAGCGCGAGACCAGGCCGATCAGGCCAGCCAGTCCAAGTCGCGCTTCCTGGCCAGCATGAGCCACGAGCTGCGCACGCCGCTGAACGCCATCCTGGGCTACGCGCAGCTGCTGCGGCTGCAGGGAGATCTCGACGGCCTGCAGTCGAGCCGCGTCGACGCCATGCTCGGCGCCGGACGGCATCTGCTCGAGATGATCAATCGCGTGCTCGACCTGTCGGAGATCGAGGCGGCGCGGGTCGAGCTGCAGGTCGAGACGGTCGATCTGCGCGAGGTGTCGGACGCGTGCCTCAGCGTCGTGCGCTGTGCCGCCGGCGCCAAGGGACTTGCGCTGCGGATCGATGCGGCCGCCGACGCGCCGGAGCGCATCACCGCCGACCCCACGCGCCTGCGGCAGATCCTGCTGAACCTGCTCGGCAACGCCGTGAAATTCACCGACCGCGGCATGATCGAGCTCCGCGTGCGCAATGCCAGGCCGGGCGTGCTCCGGATCGAGGTCCGCGATTCGGGGCCCGGCGTGGCTCCGGAGACGCGGCACCTGATGTTCCAGGACTTCAGGCGGCTCGATGCCGCCTTCCAGCCGGTGGAGGGTGCTGGGCTCGGCCTCGCGATCTCGGTGCGGCTCGCGGCGCTGATGGGCGGCCAGATCGGCCACGACGACAGGGACGGCGGCGGCAGCGTGTTCTGGCTCGAGCTGCCGGTCGCGGAGTAGAGAGACAGGCCGTCGGTCGCCCCTGCGGCGGCGCCACGGACGCCACAACGCACGACGCCGGGTGCGCCGATCGCGAGGCGACCGCCGTCGCGTCGACTGCGGCTGCTGCTGGTGGACGACATCGCCATGAACCGGGACATCGCCAGCTCCTTCCTCGACATCGCCGGTCATCAGGTGACCTGCGCCGAGGACGGTGCGGAGGCGGTCGCGGCCGCCGCATCCACCGACTACGACGTGGTGCTGATGGACGTGCGCATGCCCGGCATGGATGGGCTGGAGGCCGCCCGTCGGATACGCGCCTGTGCCGGTGCGCGCGGCAGGGTTCCGATCATCGCGCTGACCGCGCAGGCGTTCGGCGAGCAGATTGAGGAGTGCCGCATGGCGGGGATGGATAGTCACTTGGCGAAGCCGTTCACGCAGGAAGCGCTGATCGATGCGATCGATCGCGCGGCGGCCGCACCGGTAGCACAGGGCGCCGCAGGCGGGGCGGCCGGCTGCGGATCGCACCTGCCGATCTGCAACCCCGTCGCCTTCGACGAGGTCGCGTCGATCCTACCCGCGAACGCGGTCCTGACCTACCTGCGGACGCTGAGCACGCGCGGCACCACCC
>CAXTOE010000019.1:0-1643 GCA_964245685.1 uncultured Acetobacteraceae bacterium
CCCGAGATATCCGCGTGCCACCGCGCTCGCCGACGGCGCGCTTCCGTCGCCGGACGTCGACGGCAACTTCATAATCGGTCCGACCCACGAAGCCGCGCCGCAAGCCGTCGGGCATGGCGGGGTCCCGATCGGATCGACGCGCACCTTCACGATGACCTCCACCGACAGCCAGATCTTCCGTCCCGGCGTGATCCGGGACGACGCGAACGGCTGCCGCAACGAAGCCATCAACACCGCCGCCACCGCGTCCGGCGATCGCTCCGACCTGCTGGTCTCCGCGAGCCACGCGGGCATCTGGACGCGCACCGTGGACGTCTATGTTCCCGCCCAATATCGTCCCGGCACCGCCGCGCCCTTCATCGTTTTCGGTGACGGCGGCCCGGCGAGCTTCTTCAAGGAGAGGCTCCTGTTCGACGTCCTCGACAACCTCATTCATGAGCGGCGCCTGCCGCCGATGATCGCGATCGGCATCGGTGCCGGTGGACAGGACGCGCAAGGCAGCGAGCGGGGCAGGGAATACGATACCGTCTCCGGTGCCTATGCCGAATGGGTCGAGCACGAGGTGCTGCCGCGCGTCGAGCGGAACGCCCATGTCAGGCTGACCAAGGATCCGGACGGTCGCATGACGATGGGCTTCAGCTCGAGTGCCGCCGCCGCGTTCACGATGGCCTGGTTCCATCCGGAGCTCTACCACCGCGTCCTCGGCTACTCGCCGACGATGGTGAACCAGCAATGGCCGCATGATCCCGCATTTCCCGGAGGCGCCTGGGAATATCACAGCGACTGGACCGGCCCGAAGCCGCCCGCGCTCGCCATCGAGGGCAAGACCATCACGCCGGCGACGATGTCGGACGGTGTTCCGCTGATCGCGAACACGCCACGCAAGCCGATCCGCTTCTGGTTCGAAGCCGGCGACCGCGATCTCTTCTACTATGTCGGAGCCCTCGCGGACGGCATGCATGACTGGACCCTGGCCAACGAGCGCATGGCGCAGGCCCTCGACGCCAAGGGCTATCACTACCAGTTCGTGTTCTCCCGCAACGCGAAGCACGTCGACGATCCGACCGAGGCGCAGACCCTGCCGGAAGCACTGCAGTGGGTCTGGAAGGGCTACAGGCCATCCCGCGGGGAGCGGATGCGATCGCCTGCGCGGTGAGCAGAGGCCAAGCGCCCACCGGTTGCTCGCCTTGAAGCTGGAGCGATACGCCGCGATCATCGCCCGTGAAACGGGTCCGGAGGAGGACCACCCGATAATGCTGATCGCGACCTGTCACTGCGGCTCGGTTCGTATCGAGGTCGATCTTCCGCCGACCGATCTCAATCAATGTCACTGCTCGATCTGCAGAAGATATGGAACGCTGTGGGCCTATTACGACCATGAACAGGTGCGCCTGCTGTCGCAATCAGACGCGACGGAGGTCTATCGCTGGGGCGACCGGGAGCTCGACTTCCATCGCTGTCACTCGTGCGGATGTGTCACGCACTGGACGAGTAACGACGACAGCGTACGTCACATGGCGATCAATGCCCGGATGCTCGATCCCGCAGACATCGCCGAAGTGCCCATCCGGCAATCCGACGGGCCGTCGTCCTGAGTGTCCGCACGCACGGGCTGAGCCATACCGTTGTGGACGCCTTATCGG
>CAXTOE010000019.1:1653-6245 GCA_964245685.1 uncultured Acetobacteraceae bacterium
GCTCCGGAGCGTGGCACGCACTGGCTGCGAGTCCCGGCGCGCGCGCCGCTGATGGCGAACAGCACGTCGGCGATATCGCCGGTCGCACAGCCCTCGTGCCCGAACAGCGATACTCCCAGGTCAGCGGCTGCCGGCGCGGCGTCCGCTGACGTGTTCGGCCGGATCTCCCCGTCCAGGTAAGGTCTTGACATGACTTGCAGATCTCTGCGAGACCGATGACGACGTCGAGCCTGATCGGGCTCGGCAGGCGCCAAGCACGTTCGCCTCAAGGCGACATCATCGGGGGAAATGCGGAGATGGTTGTGACAAATCCACGGGATGCGGCCGGGCTCGACCGGCGCGGCATCCTACGCACCGGCGCGCTGGGCTCGGCGCTGGCAGCGGTGGCCGGGCTCGCCGGCGTCGGACACGCCGAGGCGGCCGATCTGGTGCCCAAGCATCCGCGCTTCCGGTTCGTGTTCGTCAACCACGTCACCACCAACCCGTTCTTCACGGCGACCCAGAACGGCATGCGCGACGCCTGCGCCCTGTACGGCGCCGACAGCCAGTGGACCGGATCGGCCAATAGTGTCGCCGCCGAGATGGTCAGCGCGATGAACTCGGCGATCGCCGCCAAGGCGGACGCAATCGCCGTCTGCCTGGTCGATCCGCACGCCTTCAACGACCCGGTCGAGCGCGCCCTGGCCGCCGGCATCCCGGTATTCGCCTACAATGCCGACGCGCCGGTCGCTTCGGGCAACAAGCGCCTGGCCTATATCGGTCAGGACCTGTTCAAGGCCGGCCAGCTGATGGGCCAGAGGATCGTCGAGCTGGTGCCCGGCGGCCGCGTGGCGCTGTTCATCGCCACGCCGGGCCAGCTCAACATCCAGCCGCGCATCGACGGCGCACAGGACGTGCTGAGCAAGAGCGGCCGCGGCTACCAGATCGACATCGTCGCGACCGGCGCCACGGTCAACGAGGAGATCTCCAAGGTGAAGGCCTATTACCTAGGCCATCAGGACGTCAAAGGCATGTTCGCCGTCGACGGCGGCACCACCCAGGGCATCGCGGAGGCGATGGAGCAGTACAGCCTGGGTGCCAAGGGCGTGCATGGCGGCGGCTTCGACCTGCTGCCGCGTACCCTGCAGCTCATCAACGAGGGCCACCTGGATTTCACCATCGACCAGCAGCCCTACCTGCAGGGCTATTACACGGTCGTGGAAATGTTCAACTTCCTGGTCTCCGGCGGGCTGGTCGGACCGGCAGACATCAACACCGGCCTGAAGTTCGTCACCAAGGCTTCGGTGACGCCGTATCTCACCACCAAGACGCGCTACGAGGGCAGCGCCAGCGCGGTCGAGTTCGTCAAGCGCAGCGGCCCGATCTAGCCGATGCGTCCGATGCTTCTCGGTCTGCTGCGCTGGCGGGAAGCGAGCATCGTCTTCGTCGCGGTCGTTCTCGCGGCCTATTTCGAGAGCGCCAACCACGACTTCCTGCTGACCAGCGCCAGCCTGCAGAACCTGTCGCAGTTCGTCGCGCCGGTGGCGATCCTGGCCTGCGGCGAGGTCATGCTGATGATCGGCGGCGAGATCGACCTCTCCGCCGGCATGGTCTACGCGCTGGCGCCGTTCGTGATGTATTTCGCCCAGCAGGCCGGCGTCCCGATGGTGCTGTCGATCCTGCTCGGCGTCGCCGCCGGTGCGCTGGTCGGGCTGCTGAACGGCGTGATCACCATCCTGCTCAGCGTGCCCTCGTTCGTCACCACGCTCGGCACGCTGTTCCTGCTCAACGGCTTCACCCTGACGATCTCGAACGGCACCCCAGTGGGCGTCGAGGCGTCGCAGCGCTTCGCCAACGTCATGGGGCACGGCGGCTATTCGGAGTTCTTCTGGGCCCTCGGCGTCGTCGTGGTCATGCACGTCGTGCTGCGCAACACGCGCTGGGGCCTGCACACCATCGCCTCCGGCGCGAACCCGGTCGGATCGAGCGAGGCCGGCATCTCGGTGCGTCGCATCAAGATCGGCAACTTCGTGATCAGCGGCGCCCTGGCGGCCTTCACCGGCGTGCTGGAAGCCTTCCGCATCTCGTCGATCGACCCGACCGCGGGGGGCACCAACATCATGTTCCTGGCGGTGGCCGCGGGCGTGATCGGCGGCACGCCGCTGGCCGGCGGTTCCGGCACCGTGATCGGCGCGTTGATCGGCGCGATCGTGCTCGGCGTGCTGAACGACGGCTTCACCCTGATCGGCATCAACGCCTTCACCTTCAACCTGATCCTCGGAGGAGCCATCCTGCTGGCGATGCTGTTCAACATCCATATCAACCGGCTGCGACGCGGCGGCGCCTCGCCGTGAGCATGATGCAGGAACGGTCCGAGCCGCCCGAGGTGATGCGCGGCGAGGAGATCACCAAGCAGTTCGGCCCGGTGTCGGCGCTGAGCGGGATCTCGCTGTCGCTGCGTCGTGGCGAGATCCTCGGCATCCTCGGCGACAACGGCGCCGGCAAGTCCACCCTGATGAAGATCCTGACCGGCTACCAGTCACAGACCTCGGGCCAGCTGTTCATCGACGGCACGGAGACCGCGCTGCGATCGGTGGACCATGCGCGCTCGCTCGGCATCGAGTGCGTCTACCAGGATCTGGCTCTCGCCAACTCGCTGACGATCTACCACAACATGTTCCTCAACCGGGAGATCCTCTACCCGGGGCCGTTCCGTCTTCTTAACAATCGCGCGATGCGTCGCCGCGCGGCCGAGTGCCTCGAGGAGATCGGCGTCAACGTGCCGTCGGTGGATGTCGAGGTCGGTGCCCTGTCCGGCGGCCAGCGACAGGCGATCGCCATCGCGCGCGCGGTCAATTCGCACGCGCGCATCCTGCTGCTCGACGAGCCGCTGGCCGCGATGGGCGCCCGCGAGGCCGGGCTGATCATCGACCTGATCACCCGGCTGAAGTCGGAGGGCGACCTGTCGATCGTCATGATCATGCACAACTACGCGCAGACGCTGGACATCGCGGACCGTATCATGCTGATGCAGCGCGGCCAGGTGACCTACCAGAACCACGCGAAGTCGACCTCGGTCGAGGAGCTGATGGAGATCGTCCGGCGTGAGTATCGCGCCCAGCGCGCCGGCTGAAGACTAGTCCATCCGTCGCCTCGGCGGGCGTCCGGTCACAGCTTGGAGCCGCCATCCACCCGCAGCGTGTCGCCCGAGATCCAGCGCGCGTCGTCCGAGGCCAGGAAGGCGATCGCGCCAGCGATGTCGTCGGGCTGGGCGACGCGCTTCAGCGCCTGGATCCCGATCGCGAAGTCGCGACCCGCCTCCGTCTTGGTGAAGTTCGACATGTCGGTCTCCACCACGCCCGGTGCCACGGCGTTCACCCTTATGCCCTTCGGTCCCAGGATGAACGCGAGATGCTTCACCAGCGTGTCGATCGCGCCCTTCGTCGCGGCATAGGCCGAAAGATTTCCGACCGCGGCGTGCGCCACGAGCGACGAGGTGAAGACGACGCTGGCTCCTTCGCCCAGCACCGGCAGCAGCTGCTGGACCAGGAAGTAGGGCGCGCGGACGTTGACCGCGAACAGCGCGTCGAAATCCTCGATCCTCGTCTCCTCGATCGTGGCGGCCTTCGAGATGCCCGCGTTCGCGACCAGGATGTCGAGTCGGTCGCCGACGATCGCACGCACCTGCGCCGCGAGCGCGTGCGGTCCCTCCGGCGCGGAGAGATCCGCGCCTAGCGCCTGCGCCCGCCCGCCCGACGTCCGGATCTCGTCGACGACCGCCTCCGCCTCCGCGGCGCCGCGGCCGTAATGCACCAACACCTGCGCGCCGGCCCGTGCCAGCGCCAACGCGGCGGCGCGCCCGATGCCGCGCGAGGCGCCGGTGACGAGAGCGGTCTTTCCGCTCGGCAATGCCATCCCCTGGTCCTCCGCTATCGCCGCCGGCTTCTGCGGCGGACGTGCGTCATGCGTTGGTGCCGCCATCGACGGTCAGGCTCGTGCCCGTGATGTAGCCCGCTTCCGGGCCCGCGATGAAGGCCACCATGGCGGCGATGTCCTCGACGTGGCCGTACCGCTTGAGCGCCGTGTTGGCGATCTGCGGCGTCGCCCAGTCGCCCGCCGCCGGGTTCAGGTCGGTGTCGATGGGACCGGGCTGGACGTTATTGACGGTGATCCCTCGGGATCCGGTCTCTCGCGCCAGCCCCTGCGTGAACATCTTGACGGCGCCCTTGGTCGCCGCGTAGGCGGCCAGGCCTGGTGTCATCGTCCTCTCGCCGACGCAGGAGCCGATCATGATGATCCGGCCGCCATCCTGCATATGCTTCAGCGCCGCCAGCGTCGCGATCAACGTGCCGCGGAAATTGATGTCGATGACCCGATCCAGCTCCTCGAGCGTGGTCTCGTGGAACGGCTTGGGGATGGCGGTGCCGGCGTTGTTGACCAGCACGTCGAGCCGGCCATAGGCCGCGACGGTCTTCTCGATCGCGGCGGCGACCGCCTCGGCGTCGGCTGCGTCCGCCTGGATCGCCATGGCGCTCGTGCCCGCGCGCTCGATCGCGTCGACGACCAATGCCGCCGCCTCCGCCCCCTTGGTGTAGGTGATCGCGACGTTCGCG
>CAXTOE010000019.1:6255-8385 GCA_964245685.1 uncultured Acetobacteraceae bacterium
GCCCGTGACGAGTGCTGTCTTGCCGGTCAGGTTTCCCATCGGTCCAGCCTCCTTCTGTTCAGCGCCGAAGCACAGGTTCCTGCGGAACCTGCCGACACCATAGGTGTCGCCGGCGGCTGCGGGTAAGACTTTTTGAGACAGAGGACATACCTGGAAAGTATAGAGGCGGCGATGGAGCTCCTGCATCTTCGTTATTTCGTCGCGATCGCCAACGAGGGCAGCATCAAGCTCGCCGCCGAGACAAGGCTGCACACCGCGCAACCCTCACCCAGGCGGAAGCGGCGGTCGCGATCCGATCACCGGCTCGCGGCACGTGACGCGATCAGTGCGCCGTCGATCGTCAGCCGCCCCCTCGCCGGAGAGCAACCCACGATCGAGCTGATGCTCGGTTTCCACGGGGCGAACAAGTCGCCCATCCTCGGAAGGTTGTTGTCGAGGCTCGTCGCGCTCTTCGCCCAGATCGGGGCTACACGCCTACCCGCCGCGGGCGGGTAAGGCTGCGCGCCGCGACGCGGCGGCAGATACGGCCGGCTCAAGCGGTGCCTCCCGACACGTCGCATGAAGTCGGGTTTCGGCGGGCTGGATGATAGCGCCTCACGAGGCGCCGGCTTCGACCGGGAGCGGCCGCCTCTCGGGCTTCGGGCCCGTCCGTGCTAATGCACCGCCCATGGAGACCAAGACCCCGATCCCGCTCGCCGTCCTCGTCGGCATCCAGACGCCGGAGGTCGACGACGTCGCGCACGAAGCCAGCCTCGAGGAGTTGGGACGTCTGGTGAAGACGCTTGGCTACGAGGTGGTCGGCACGGTGTCGCAGAAGCGCGAGGGCACCGGCGCCGGATCGCTGCTGGGCAGCGGCAAGCTGACGGAGCTGGCGGCGCTCACCGGCGGCACCGGCGTGATCGGCTCGATGGCGCCGCCCTCCAGATCCAAGGCCAGGCAGCGGTTCGAAGGCGCGGCGGAGACCGTCGCCACGACACAGCCCGATCCCGAGACCGCCCGCAGGCCCGAGTTCGTCATCGTCGATCACGAGCTCTCGCCCAGCCAGATCCGCAACCTGGAGCGCGCCACCAGTGCCCAGGTGCTGGACCGCACCGGCGTCATCGTCGAGATCTTCCACCGCCACGCCAACACCCGCGAGGCGAAGCTGCAGGTGGAGATGGCACGGCTGAAATACGTGGCACCCCGGATGCGGGAATCCTCCGCCGGTGGCGGCCGTCAGCAGGGTCCAGGTGCCGGCGAAAGCACCCTGGCCCTCGACCGCCGCAAGATACGCGACCGGGTGTCGGAGCTGAAGGAGCAGCTGGAAGCGGTGCAGCGGGACGGCGACCAGCGCCGCTCCGCCCGCCGCGACCAGCTGCGGGTGGCGCTGGTCGGCTACACCAACGCCGGCAAGTCATCCTTGATGCGCGCCCTCACCGGCAGCCAGGTGCTGGTGGAGGACAAGCTGTTCGCCACCCTCGACACCACCGTCCGCACCCTGCAGCCGGAGGCCCGGCCGCGTGTGCTCGTCTCCGACACGGTCGGCTTCATCAAGCAGTTGCCGCACGACCTGGTCGCGTCGTTCCGCTCCACCCTGGCGGAGGCGCTGGAGGCCTCGCTGCTGCTGTTCGTGGTCGACGCGTCGGATCCGACCCACGAGGCGCAGCTGGAGGTGAGCCGCAGCGTGCTGCGCGAGATCGGAGCGGACGCGGTGCCATCTCGCCTGGTCCTGAACAAGCTCGACCGGGTGGACGCTGCCGGGCGTGCTGCGCTCGTGGCCAAGCATCCGGACGCGATCCTGCTCTCCGCTCAGGTGCCGGAGGACGTGGGCGCGTTGCGCGACACCATCATCGCGTTCTTCGAGGCGGCGATGGTGGAGGACGTCTTGGTGCTGCCCTATGCGAAACAGGGTCTGATCGGCGAGGTGTACGAGAGCGCGCGGGTGCTCTCGGAGGAGTACGACGAGGCCGGCCGGGTGCTGCAGGTGCGCGGCCTTCCGGGCGCTGTGGCGCGGCTGCGAAGGCTCGCTGCGGACTGAGCGTCTGCGGCCGCAACGCCGCCCGCGGCCGGGATTGCCGCCTTGACGACACGAGATCGCTCGTCTCGGACGTGCCGCCCCGGACCGCCAACGTCACCCGAACGAGCTATGTC
>CAXTOE010000019.1:8395-9198 GCA_964245685.1 uncultured Acetobacteraceae bacterium
GTCCGTAATCGGCCACGCCTGCGAGGGTGATCTTCGTTCCGTCGGTGAGAGAGATCACCGTAGAGCCGCCAACGACAGCGATCGATTGCTGGGACGGTTGATACCCGAACAGGTCGATCGTGTCGGTGCCCGGCCGGAAGCCCTCCATGATCTCGGTGCCGCCGGCGGCACCGCTGACGACCTGCAAGGCGGTGGCTCCCGTGCCCTCGGTGATCGTTGCGGCACCCGAACCCGCGACGACCTGCATCGAACCCGTGCCACCCGTCAGGGAGAGGTTGCCGCCGCCCGCGAACACCAAGCTGGCGCCGTTCCCCGTGCTGACGTCGGACATGGTGGTGCCGGCCACCACCAGCATGTTGCCGCCGCGGCCCACGACGTCGAGCATGCCGGCGCCGCCGACGACCGAATCCGCGCCTTGCAGGCTGCCTGTTACCGCGAGCGCGCCGGTGCTGCCGAAGATCGCGTCGCCCTTCTGCGCCGTGACGGCCAGAGAACCGGATCCGCCGACGATGGTGTCCTGTCCGCCGCTGCCCCCGTCGACCGTCGTGGGACCACCGCCGGTGAACATGACGCTGGCCGTGCCGCCGCCGCTGATCGTCGTGTGACCTCCGCCGCCGAGGATCGAGGCTCGGCCCGATCCTGCGGTCAGCACGTCGTCGCCCGAGGCCGAGCCGAAGATCCGGTCCTCCGCTCCCGCTCCCGTCAACCGGGTCAGGATGCCTGCCGTGCCCTGCGAGACCAGGATATTCTGCCCGGCTGCCCCGCCGACGTAGCTACCGCCTCCGGTGCCACCGAAGATCACC
>CAXTOE010000019.1:9208-16248 GCA_964245685.1 uncultured Acetobacteraceae bacterium
AGCGTGACGCTGGTCGGGGGCGCCGGAGGCACGATGTCGACCGTCAGTGCAGCCGAGGCCTTCGAGACATTGGCCGCGGCATCGGTCTCGATGGCCGTCAGGGCATGATCTCCCAGCGCCAGGGCCGTCGTGGTCACGGACCACGCGGCGTCGGTTCCGACGACGGTGGAGCCTACCCTCTCGGCGCCGTCGTAGAGCACCAGGGTAGCGCCTGCTTAACCGGTGCCGGTGATCGTCGGCGTGGTGTCGTCGGTGCTGCTTCCATCCGACACCAGCAGGAGATCGGCGGGTGCCGCAGGAGGCGTGGTGTCGATGGTGAGAGGCAGGGCGGTGGAAGCCGACGATGTGTTCCCGGCACTGTCCGACAGGGTCGCGGTCAACGTGTACGAGCCGTCCGTGAACGCCTGCGAGGGGGTGACGGACCATGTCCCGTTAGCGCCGACGACGGCCTTGCCGATCAGGACGGTGCCGAGGCTGTAGAGACTGACAATGTCTCCGGCAGCGCCTTCGCCGTCGATGGTCGGATCGTCGTCGTTGGTGAGGCCATCACCGGAGGCGCCACTATCGCTCGACGCGGCAAGAGCAAGGTCCGTCGGCGCAGCCGGAACGACCGTGTCGATGTTCAGCGTGAATACCTGAGACGATGCCGAGGTCTGGCCGTACGTATTGGTCGCGGTCGCCGTGATCTCGTAGGTGCCGTAGGGCGTGGCAGGCAGCGTCACCGACCAGGCACCGTATTGATCCGCGACGGCGCTCCCAAGCACGCCGCTAGTATCCGACAGCACCACCGTGCTGCCGTCCTGCGCGATGCCCGCGAGCGTCGGCGTGGACAGGCTGGTTGTGCCCCCAATGACACCGTTATCGCCCGGGGTGGATATACCCAGGTCGATCGGAGCGGCGGGTGCTGTCGGCACCCTCGAGTCCGGTCCCACGTCGATCTCGTCGAAGTTGCTGCCGACCTGGGACAACGGTACCAGTTGCGGCTCGGTGTCGCCCCAGGGATTGCCGAGCTGTACCATCGCCTGGCCGTTCGCCGTGACCAAACCTTCGAACATGTAGGCATGGTCGCCGATCAACCCATACCCCAACTGTTCCGATTCAGGGGTGTCGAATGCGAGCAGATCTCCTGCCTTCATGTACCCCTGCAGGGCCTGCAGGGAGAGTGAGGACGGCGAGATCCATCCGCTGGGCTGACCCGTCAACTCCTCCATGACGAACATCGGCCAGCCACCCTGATCGATCACGTCGTATCCGCCGGCCACCGTCGCCAGAGCCTTCTCGAGAACCTGAACCCAGATCTCCTTCTGTCCGTCGAACACGTCCTGATCACCGCCATTGACGGCGTCGTCCGGGAAGCTGTTGTCCACGTTGATCTGCGTCCGGACGAAGGACGTGTCTCCGAACGAGGGTGCGCCGCCGCCGACCTTCTCGTAGAGCGTGACCGTCTCCGTGCCGTCGGGATTCACCCCGATCATGCTCGTGATCGCGTCGGGACGATCGAGGGTGAGCTCACCGACCGCCGCAAGAAGAAAGCAGTCTCCGAGCCCACCTTGATTGATGTCGTTGACGCTCAGCGGCGCGTAGGTGTTCGGCTCTTGCAAGTAAAGAACCTGGGTAAGGCTGTCTGTGTCAGTTTCAGTCAAACTACTTGCTAGACTTGCTGCTGCGCTTCCCTCGCCTAAGGAAGAAACGGGGTGGTGGTTCAGGTCAGAACTGGAACGACTAGCGCGGGATATGACACCCACTCCCCGTTAACGATTTTGCGGTTGATGATTTAATATTGAGGTTTAAGCAGGTCAACTAGACCGCAAGCCGCCGGGATGGATTAACGACAAAAAGATGCTGCTCCTCATCGGCGAGTTGGTAGAGGCGATAATAGTGTCCGCCAACAACCGACCTCAGGATGGCAGGTTGGTCAGTCTGCGGTGCCGGCACGCGCGTGGCCTGTCTTCCATGAAGCATCCCTTATTTCGGTTTTGGTCAGGACATCGCAAGACGCTCTTCGATCAGTAAGAAGAGTTGCTGCCTCGTCCTTTTGCAGTACAACACGCGATGGCTCCGTCCTCATGACGGCGCCGGATCGGTCGAGGCGGCGCAGCTTTGCCTTCGGTGACGGGTGCCCCCGAGGGTCGGGCAGGACGCAGTGACGCCGTCACTTTATACTTTCGACGGATTAGTCGTGGAGCGCGAACTGCTGGAGCGTCTGCTCCGAGATCGGCTGGTCATGAGACGGATCCTGCCCGGAGCCGTGTCGTGGAGCTTCTGCACTGTCGACCTCGGAAACTGGCGCGTCGCTTTCCGAACGCGCCTGCTCGATCCGGTTGCGTCCTCTCGCCTTTGCCTTGTACAGCGCCGCGTCTGCGCGAGCCACGAGGGTCAGCGCCGTGTCGTTGTCGCGGAGAAAGGCGAGACCGCCACTCGACGTCACGGTCTGCTCCGACCCGCAGAAGACATAGGGCACCTCCGTGATCGCCGAGTGAACCGCCGCGACACGCTGCACGACGATGTCCTCCGATCCCGGCAGGATGACGAGGAATTCTTCTCCGCCGTAGCGGCCTGCGGTCTCCGGCGGCGTGAGCGCGGCCGCGAGCCTGCTGCCGAAGGCGGCGAGCACGGCGTCACCGGCGAGATGACCGAACCGGTCGTTGATCTTCTTGAAATGGTCTATGTCGCAGAGAAGCACGGCCAGCTTGGTTCGCAGAGGCAGCGCCGCCGCGACCGCCTCCTCCAATGCCAGCATGATCGCGCGCCGGTTCGGCAGGCCGGTGAGGGCGTCCGACATCGCCAGGCGCCGCAGTTCGCCCTTGGCCTGCTCGATCTCGACCGTGCGCTCGCTCACCACCTGTTCGAGGCGCTTTCGCTGGCGCAGCAGCAGCCGCACCCGCGCCTGCCAGGCTCCGACGATCGCGGCGGCACCGGCGAGCAGGCACAATCCATAGAACCACCAGCGCTGCCACCAGGGCGCCCGGATGTGGATCGTGAAGCTGATCGTGGCCGACGCCGCGCCATGCACCGCGTCGACGGCTACCAGCTCGAAGCGGAGCTTGCCGGAAGGGAGGCCGGCATAACGTACCTCGTGCCCAGTCGTGTCGTTCCAGTCGTTATCCACGCCGAGCAGCCGATAACGGAACGCCACGCTGCGGCTCTGGGCGTAATCCAGGTCGACGTAGCGTATCACCAGGGGTCCGCGGCTCCACTCGGCATGAACCGACGGCGACAATGGCAGGCTGTGATCGCCGAGCGACAATCCGGTGACCATGGGGTGCAGCGTCATCGGCGGCGGCAGGTGGGCCGGATCGAGCAGATGCGACAGGCCGTGGCTGGTGCCGAACCAGATCGAGCCGTCGAAGTCTTCGTAGATCCCCGAGGAGTCGAGGTCATTGCTGATCGGTCCATTGCTGCTGTCGAACCTTCGCCATGACTGGCCGTTGAACATGTCGATCCCGTGATCCGTGCCGAGCCACATCCAGCCGCGACGATCACGACGCACGAACACGATATTGTTGGAGCCGATCGCCGGTGTCTCGATCGAGGAGAGCTTGACCAGGTGGCCTCCCGCCATTCGCAAACGCAACAATCCGCTGGAATCGGTGGCAATCCATAGATCGCCGTCAGGAGCGAACGCCATGTCGATCGGCGCGGCTTCCAGCCAGGCAGGGGAGGCCAGCAGATCGAAGTGTCCCGCAGCGTTGCGTCGGAATATCCCATTCTGTGCCACCGCCCAGACCACGCCCGACGGGTCCGTCGTCACCTGCCACATCTCATACGGCAGCGCGGACTCGATCTTGACGGCGGGCGCCGGAGCGTCGGCGTTCGCCACCTCGAACAACGCCGTGCGCGTGCCCAGCCAGAGCCGGTCGTCCCTGTCCACGATCGCCGACCGCACGACGCCGATCGAAGGGAACCGGTCGATGGTGCCGCGCGCGCGATCGAGCCGAACCAAGGATGCGCCGAAAGGCGCGACCCACAGCCGGCCCTGTCGGCTGGTTGCGACCGTGTAGTTGCCGCCGGGAACATCCACCAGCTTGCTGCCGAGTGGTGCGCTGCCGCCGTCGGTCGCGACCCAGAATTGCCCGTCCGGCAGCCGCGTCATCGACCACACGGTGTTGTTGGGCAGCCCGTCGTCAGCGGTCCAGTGCTCCCAGTCGCCGAAGCCGACGCTTCGGAAGGCGCCGGTTCCGAAGCTGCCGACCCACAGCGATCCCTCACGGTCGAACAGCAGCGCCTGGATGCGGTTGGCCGACAGTCCCTCGGTGTGGTGGCCATAGCTGCGCCAGGCTGTTCCGTTCCAGTCGATCAGCCCAGGATCACCCTGAGTGAGAACGCCGCCTCTTCGATCTCCGATCAGATCAAGCTCTTCGGGATATCCGGCGAGGAAGGAGCCATGTTGCTCCGGGACGGTCGTCACCTCGAATTTGGCCTGGCCCGGTCGGCGCCACGCGAGATGGTCGAGACTGCGTGCCCAGAGCGTGCCGTCCTCGGTGCGGAGGGCGACCTGCCACTCCTCGGCAGGCAGGCCGTCGGCGGCTGCTAACACCGTCACCTGTCCGGCATTCATGCGGCAGATCGCGCTGCCGCAGCCGATCAGCAGTCCACCCATCGGATCGGGTACGACGAAACGCGCCTTTGCCAAGCCGGGTATGGCTGCCAAGGTCGTGGCGTCGAACAGGGGCGAGAAGCTGCCCACGCCGTGGCCGTCGACCGAGGCGCCCAGAAGTGTGCCGCCGACGTCGATCACGGCGCTCGTGCCGCTCACCGCGAGAAGATGGGAGGACTCGAAATCCAGCGCTGTATGCCCGGTGTCGATCCTGCGGAACGTCGAGGCGTAGCGGACGAAGACGCCGTCGCTCGTGACCACCCAGACCCGGCCGGCGCTATCGGTCGTGACCTGCCGGACCCAGGAGGCGGACGGCAGCCCGACGGCCTTGTCGTAGGGGGTTATGCTCGAGCCGTCGTAGCGGTAGAGACCGCCCTCCGTGCCGAGCAGGATATAGCCGTCCGCATCTTGGGCCAGGGCGGTAACCGTGAGGTTGCCGAGGCCTTGCTCGTCCGTATAGTTCTGAAACCTGGTGAACTGAGCCCGTGCGTCTTGCCCCGCTTGCCACAGGAAGAGGAGTCCGAGCAGGACGGCGTGCAGCAGACGCCGCAGGAGGCGGTCGACGCGAGCATTACGGACGATCTCACGGAATGATGCGCGCACCGGGTCCTCCCGCGCCAGTATCGCGCGAGGTGGTTGTTAATTACTTAACAGTGCTGCGAAGCTTGCGGTGGTGCCGAGCCGTGCTGGTCGCGGGTTTCAGTGTGAGAATTGCCTCGTCGGCTGATGGTGCACGGTGGAGCGCGAGCAGGGCAGTCTCCGGCTCGGTCCGTCTGGCGGCGATCTGATGAACATGCGACTGGATACGTCTCCGCTTCGATGTCCGCCTCGGCCAACTTCTTCCAGATTGCAGTGCCGATCCTACGTCAGAAGCCTTGACTGTTCCGATTGAGAGGACCGAGGCGACGTCTTCAAGGTAGAGGCATTCGGGACTTATCGTTCCCGATTTGCCCCTGGCTGCTTCGACAGATCGATCCCGCCGTGATTGGACCGCCATCTCGAAGCTTTCGGTGAGCCGTCAGCCGAGTGGCGTGACAACCTCGTGAAGGCCCGTTGTCACGGCTCAGGCCTGCCTTTAAGGCGGGCCTGACCCATCTGTTCGAGCCGAAGCGATCAGCGGAGGCCGCCGCCGGCCAAGATCCTCTCGCCGGTGAGCCAGCGCGCGTCTTCCGAAGCCACGAAGGCCACGACGTCGGCTATGTCCTGAGGCTGACCAAGACGCCCGAGCGGAGTCTGGGCGATGATGCCGGCCTCGAACTCTGAGGCGATCATCCCCGCACTGTGGGTGCCTTCGGTCTCGGTAAGGCTGGGATTAACGGAGTTGACGCGGATCTTCCGCGGGCCGAGTTCCTTGGCCAGCACCCCGGTGATCACATCGACTGCACCCTTGGAGGCGGTATAGATCGCCGTCTGTGGAGGGGTGATGGCGGTGACGCCGGAGCCGATGTTGACGATGCTGCCGCCTTCACCGATGTGCGCGGACGCAGCTCGCGTGACCAAGAGCAGTCCCAGCACGTTGACGTCGAACATCTTATGGAACTGCGTCTCGGTGATCGCTTCCAGAGGCGCAAACTCATAGACGCCCGAGTTGTTGACAAGAATATCGAGGTGGCCGAAGGCGGCGATCGCTGCGTCGACCAGCCCGTTCGCCTCCGCGGGTTTCGACACGTCACCCTGGACGGCGATGGCCTTGCCGCCTGCGTCAGTGATGGCTCGTACCACCGTGTCCGCGCCGGATTTGCTAGAGGCGTAATTGACGACGACCGCCGCACCATTGGCGGCCAGGGTCTTGGCGATGGCCGCGCCGATGCCTTTGGAAGCACCGGTGACGACGGCGACTTTGCCCGTAAGCTTGGACATGAAGAGAACTCCTTCGAGGTCGCCGCTCAGCGGGCGCGTTGCTCGATCGCGTCGACGCGGTCGGGGTAGAAGGCCAGGTGATCCTTGATCTCGGCCACGGCGTCGTAGGGCGCCTCGTAGGTCCAGATCGCGTTGACCGACTGCTCCGCGCCGGCCGGTATGCTGAAGTAGGCGGCTTCGCCCTTATACGGGCAGTAGGTCGTCGCGTCGGAGCGGGCCAGCGCCGCCATATCCACGTCCTTTCGGGGTATGTATTGGACAGGCGGGTAGGCGGCCTCGCGAAGGGTGATCGCCTCGCGGGTGTCCGCAATCACCTGCCCGCCCAAGGTGACGACCACGCGGCCCTGGTTCCGCTCGATGGTGATTGGATGGTCCGGTCCGGGGATCTTGATTGTGCGCTCGTTCATGATGGTCTCCTGTCAAAGGGAGGTGGGTGGTCAGAGCCTGGAGCCGCCGTCTACGCGAAGGGTGTCGCCCGATACCCAGCGCGCGGCGTCTGAAGCGAGGAAGGCGATGGCGCCGGCGATGTCGTGCGGCTGGGCGACGCGCTTCAGCGCCTGGATGCCTAGGGTGAAGTCACGAC
>CAXTOE010000019.1:16258-16649 GCA_964245685.1 uncultured Acetobacteraceae bacterium
CGGTCTTGGCAAAGTTCGACATGTCGGTCTCCGCCACTCCTGGCGCGACCGCGTTCACCCGCACGCCCTTGGCGCCGAGGATCAGGGCAAAGTGTCTGACGAGGGTGTCGATCGCTCCCTTGGTCGCCGCGTGGGCCGACAGGTTTCCGACCGCGGCGTGCGCCGCGAGCGAGGATGTAAAGACGACACTAGAGCCCTCCTTCAGGATCGGCAGCAGCTGCTGGACCAGGAAGTACGGGGCGCGGAGGTTGACGGCGAACAGCGCGTCGAAATCCTCGATTGTCGTCTCCTTAATCGTGGCCGCCTTGGAGACGCCGGCGTTCGCGACCAGGATATCCAGACGGTCGCCGACGATCTCTCGTACCCTAGAGCAAGATCGGCTCTGAAGGAG
>CAXTOE010000020.1:0-16590 GCA_964245685.1 uncultured Acetobacteraceae bacterium
ACTACGTGAAGAACATGATCACCGGTGCCGCCCAGATGGACGGCGCGATCCTGGTGTGCTCGGCCGCCGACGGCCCGATGCCGCAGACCCGCGAGCACATCCTGCTGGCGCGCCAGGTCGGCGTGCCGGCGCTGGTGGTGTTCCTTAACAAGGTCGACATGGTCGACGATGCCGAGTTGCTCGAGCTGGTCGAGATGGAGGTGCGCGAGCTGCTCTCCTCCTACCAGTTCCCCGGCGACGACATCCCGGTGATCAAGGGCTCCGCCCTGGTGACCCTGGAGAACGGCGACGTGGCGCTCGGCGAGAACGCCGTGCTGGAGCTGATGGCGGCGGTCGACGCCTACATCCCGCAGCCCGACCGCCCGATCGACCGTCCGTTCCTGATGCCGATCGAGGACGTGTTCTCGATCTCCGGCCGCGGCACCGTGGTCACCGGTCGCGTCGAGCGCGGCATCGTCAATGTCGGCGACGAGATCGAGATCGTTGGGCTGAAGAACACGGTGAAGACCATCGTCACCGGTGTGGAGATGTTCCGCAAGCTGCTGGACCGTGGCCAGGCGGGCGACAATATCGGCGCGCTGCTGCGCGGCACCAAGCGCGAGGACGTCGAGCGCGGCCAGGTGCTGGCCAAGCCCGGCTCGATCACGCCGCACACCAAGTTCAAGGCCGAGGCCTACATCCTGACCAAGGAGGAGGGCGGTCGTCACACCCCGTTCTTCACCAACTACCGGCCGCAGTTCTACTTCCGCACCACCGACGTGACCGGCGTGGTGCAGCTGCCAGAGGGCACCGAGATGGTGATGCCGGGCGACAACATCTCGATGGATGTCGAGCTGATCGCCCCGATCGCCATGGACGAGGGTCTTCGCTTCGCGATCCGCGAGGGTGGCCGCACCGTCGGCGCCGGCGTGGTGGCTTCGATCACCGCCTGACGCCTGCGACAGCGCCCCGAACCTGACGAGTTGGACTGACCGAGAATGGACAACCAGAACATCCGCATTCGCCTGAAGGCGTACGATCACCGCGTGCTGGACAACAGCACCAAGGAGATCGTGAACACGGCGAAGCGTACGGGTGCGCGGGTTCGGGGTCCAATCCCGCTGCCGACGCATATCGAGCGGTTCACCGTGAACCGCTCGCCGCACGTCGACAAGAAGAGCCGCGAGCAGTTCGAGATCCGGACCCATCGGCGGCTGCTCGACATCGTCGAGCCGACGCCGCAGACCGTGGATGCCTTGATGAAGCTCGACCTCGCCGCCGGCGTGGACGTCGAGATCAAGCTCTAGGTCCAGGGAAATCGAGGCGAACACGATGCGCACCGGATTGATCGCGAAGAAGCTGGGCATGTCCCGCATCTTCAAGGATGACGGCACCCACGTGCCGGTGACGGTCCTGCACCTGGACAAGCTGCAGGTGGTGGATGTCCGCACCGAGGAGCGCGACCGCTACGTCGCACTGCAGCTCGGCAGCGGCACTGCCAAGGTGAAGAACGTGACGCAGCCGAACCGCGGCCACTTCGCCAAGCTCAAGGTGGAGCCGAAGCGCAAGCTGATCGAGTTCCGCGTCTCTCCCGACGCGGTGCTGGAGACCGGTGCGATGCTCTCGGCCGCGCATTTCGTGGTCGGGCAGAAGGTCGACGTCACCGGCACCAGCAAGGGCAAGGGCTTCGCCGGCGGCATGAAGCGGTGGAACTTCGCCGGGCTCGAGGCGAGCCACGGTGTCTCGGTCAGCCATCGCTCGCTTGGCTCGACCGGCAACCGGCAGGATCCCGGCAAGACCTTCAAGAACAAGAAGATGGCGGGCCATCTCGGGCACGAGCGGGTGACCACGCTGAACCTCGAGATCGCCGCGGTGGACGCGACGCGCAACCTGCTGATGGTGCGCGGCGCGATCCCGGGCGCCAAGAACGACTTCGTCCTGGTGCGTGACGCGGTCAAGAAGCCGCGCCATCCGGACGCGCCCTATCCGGCGGGGCTCGAGACGGCGCCGTCCGCTCCCGCGGCCGACTGAGGAAGAGGCGATGGACTTCGAAATCAAGACCCTCGACAACGGCAGCGCCGGCAGCATCGATTTGTCCGACGCATTCTTCATGGCCACCCCGCGCGCCGACATCATGGCGCGCGTGGTGCAGTGGCAGCTCGCCCGTCGTCGTGCCGGCAACCACAAGGTGAAGGGCATGGGCGAGGTCTCCGGCACCACCAAGAAGCCGTACAAGCAGAAGGGCACCGGCAACGCGCGCCAGGGCAGCCTGCGCTCGCCGCAGTTCCGCACCGGCGGCGCGGTGCACGGTCCGGTGGTGCGCGACCACGGCTTCGATCTGCCCAAGAAGGTGCGCCGCCTCGGGCTGATCTCGGCGCTGTCGCAGAAGCTCGCCGAGGGACGGCTGGTCGTGCTCGATGCCGCCACCGGCAGCACCAAGACCGCGGATCTGGCGAAGAAGCTCAAGCTGCTCGGCTGGCGCTCGGCGCTGATCGTCGACGGCACCGTCGAGGAGGGCTTCGGGCGCGCGGCACGCAACCTGCCGAAGATCGACGTGCTGCCCAGCGTCGGCCTGAACGTCTACGACATCCTCAACCACGAGGTGCTGGCGATCACCCGCGCCGGTCTCGAGGGGCTGACGCGGCGCCTCGGCGGCGGCGACGCCGGGAAGGAGCAGGCGGCATGACCGACATCCTGGCGATACGCCGACGCGCGGCCAACCTGTCGCGCGAGGCCATGTTCGACATCGTCCGCTCCCCGGTGATCACTGAGAAGGCGACGGCGCTGTCCGAGAAGAACCAGGTGGTGTTCCGCGTCGCGATCTCGGCGTCGAAGCCGCAGATCAAGGCCGCCGTCGAGGGCCTGTTCAAGGTCAAGGTCACCGGGGTCAACACGCTGGTGCAGAAGGGCAAGACCAAGCGCTTCCGCGGCCGCCCGGGCGTGCGCTCGGACGTGAAGAAGGCCTACGTGCAGCTCGCGGAAGGGCAGTCGATCGACCTGTCCGCCCGCCTGTCCTGACGCCCGCGAGCGCGAGAGAGCAACGATGGCACTGAGACATTTCAACCCGGTCACCCCCAGCCTGCGCGGCACGGTCCTCATCGACCGCAGCGAGCTGTGGAAGGGCAAGCCGGTCAAGACCCTCACCGAGGGCAAGAACCATTCGGGCGGCCGCAACAACCACGGCCACACGACGTCGCGGTTCCGCGGCGGCGGCCACAAGCAGACCTATCGCTTCGTCGACTTCAAGCGTCGCAAGTTCGACGTCGCGGCGACGGTGGAGCGGCTCGAGTACGACCCGAACCGCACCGCCTTCATCGCGCTGGTCAAGTATGCCGACGGCGAGCTCGCCTACATCCTGGCACCGCAGCGCCTCAAGGTGGGCGACAGCGTGGTCGCCGGTGCCCGCGTCGACATCAAGCCGGGCAACGCGATGCCGCTGGCGGCGATCCCGGTCGGCACCATCGTGCACAACATCGAGCTCAAGCAGGGTGCCGGCGGCAAGGTGGCACGCTCGGCCGGCACCTACGCCCAGCTGGTCGGCAAGGACTCCGGCTACGCCCAGGTCAAGCTGCAGTCGGGCGAGTTGCGCGTCGTGCGCTCGGAGTGCATGGCGACCGTGGGGGCGGTGTCCAACCCCGACAACATGAACCAGTCGATCGGCAAGGCGGGACGCTCGCGCTGGCTCGGCCGTCGTCCGCACAACCGTGGCGTGGTGATGAACCCGGTCGACCATCCGCACGGCGGCGGCGAGGGCCGCACCTCAGGCGGTCGCCATCCGGTCACGCCGTGGGGCAAGCCGACCAAGGGCTACAAGACGCGCGTCAACAAGCGCACCGACAGCCTGATCATCCGTCGCCGCAAGGTCGGTAAGTGAACAAGCCTGGGCAAGTAAGGGGCATATAAGATGGCACGTTCCGTCTGGAAGGGCCCGTTCGTGGACGGGTATCTGCTGAACAAGGCCGAGACGTCGCGCGCGTCGGGTCGCAACGAGGTGATCAAGATCTGGTCGCGTCGCTCGACGATCCTGCCGAACTTCGTCGGCCTGACCTTCGGCGTCTACAACGGCCACAAGTTCCTGCCGGTGCAGGTCAGCGAGAACATGGTCGGGCACAAGTTCGGCGAGTTCTCGCCGACGCGCACCTTCACCGGGCACTCGTCGGACAAGAAGGCGAGGCGCGGCTGACATGAGCAAGCCCAAGCATCCGCGGGCGCTGTCCGAGACCGAGGCCCAGGCGGTGACGCGCAACATTCGCGTCAGCCCCCGCAAGCTCAACCTCGTCGCCGGCCTGATCCGCAACAAGCCGGCCGCGCAGGCGGTGGCGACGTTGACCTTCAGCAAGCGCCGCATCGCCCAGCAGGTGAGGAAGACGCTGGAGAGCGCCATCGCCAACGCCGAGAACAACCATCAGCTCGATGTCGACCAGCTGGTCGTCATCCACGCCGAGGTCGGCAAGTCGATCGTGATGCGTCGCTTCCATGCGCGCGGCCGCGGCCGCTCGGCGCAGATCGAGAAGTTCTTCAGCCACCTGAAGATCGTCGTCGCGGAGCGGGCGCCGGCAGCGGCCGCTCCCGCGCCAGAGCAGAAGGCCGCCTGAACCATGGGTCACAAGGTCAATCCGATCGGGCTCCGCCTCGGCATCAACCGCACCTGGGACAGCCGCTGGTTCGCCGGCCGCGACTACGCCAAGCTGCTGCATGACGACCTGAAGCTGCGTACCCACCTGCGTCGCAAGCTGGCCGGCGCCGGCGTGTCGCGGGTGGTGATCGAGCGCCCGGCGAAGAAGCCGCGGGTGACGATCTACGCCGCACGCCCCGGCGTGGTGATCGGCAAGAAGGGCCAGGACATCGACAACCTGCGCCGCGATCTGGCGAAGATGGCGAAGTCCGACGTGTCGCTGAACATCGTCGAGATCCGCAAGCCGGAGATCGAGGCGCAGCTGGTCGCCGAGAACATCGCCCAGCAGCTGGAGCGCCGGGTGGCGTTCCGCCGGGCAATGAAGCGTGCGGTGCAGTCGGCGATGCGCCTCGGCGCGCAGGGCATCCGCATCAATTGCGGCGGCCGCCTGGGCGGGGCCGAGATCGCGCGCGTCGAGTGGTATCGCGAGGGTCGGGTGCCGCTGCACACGCTGCGCGCCGACATCGATTACGGCGTCGCCACCGCCAAGACGACGTACGGCACCTGCGGCGTGAAGGTCTGGATCTTCAAGGGCGAGATCCTGGCGCACGACCCGCAGGCGCAGGATCGTCGCGCTGCCGAACAAGCGCCGCAGCGATAAGCCGGCGCTGAGGATCACCGAACATGTTGTCTCCGAAGCGGACCAAATACCGCAAGGCCCACAAGGGCCGCATCCACGGCCTTGCCAAGGGCGGCACGGCGCTGAACTTCGGCGCCTTCGGCCTCAAGGCGCTTGAGCCGGAGCGGGTCACGGCCCGGCAGATCGAGGCGTCGCGTCGGGCGATCACGCGCGCGATGAAGCGCGCCGGCCGCGTCTGGATCCGTATCTTTCCCGACGTGCCGGTCTCCACCAAGCCGGCCGAGGTACGCATGGGCTCCGGCAAAGGCTCGCCGGAATTCTGGGTGGCGCGGGTGAAGCCGGGCCGCATCGTCTTCGAGATCGACGGCGTCTCGCCTGAGATCGCCAAGCAGGCGCTGGCCCTCGGTGCCGCGAAGCTGCCGATCAAGACCAAGTTCGTCACCCGCATCGGGGAAGCCTGAGATGGCCCGCGCCAGCAAGCCGTCCGACCTGCGGGTCAAGACCGAGGACGAGCTGCAGACGCAGCTACTTGACCTCAAGCGCGAGCAGTTCAACCTGCGCTTCCAGCGCGCCACCGGCCAGAACGAGGGCACCGGGCGCGTGCGCGAGGTGCGTCGCGAGATCGCCCGCATCAAGACGGTCGTTCATGCAAAGCGCGCGGGGGCCACTGCCTCCGCGTCGAAGTCCTGAGAGGAGTTGGACGATGCCGAGGCGCGTCCTGACGGGTCGAGTGACCAGCGACAAGATGGACAAGACCGTGACGGTCCTGGTCGATCGTCGCGTCATCCACCCGCTGTACAAGAAGTTCATCCGCCGCTCGAAGAAGTATGCGGCGCACGACGAGGCCAACCTGTGCCGCGTCGGCGACACCGTGCGCATCATCGAGTGCCCGCCGATCTCCAAGCGCAAGACCTGGACGGTGGTGGCACGCAACGGCCAGGCGGTCGGCGACGAGGCGAGCCTCGAGGCCGCTCCTGCCGGGGACACGGCTCCCGCCGCGATCGTGGCCGCGGCCGCCGCACCGGCGCCCGACGCCGCGCAGCCAGCGGGGATCTGAGCCATGATCATCGTCGAGACCAACCTGGACGTCGCCGACAATTCCGGCGCGCGTCGGGTGCAGTGCATCAAGGTGCTGGGCGGCTCCAAGCGGAGGTCTGCCTCGGTTGGTGATGTCATCGTCGTCTCCATCAAGGAGGCGATCCCGCGCGGCAAGGTGAAGAAGGGCGACGTGCATCAGGCGGTCGTGGTGCGCACCTCGTTTCCGGTGCGCCGCGCCGACGGCAGCGCGATCCGCTTCGACCGCAACGCGGCCGTGCTGATCAACAAGCAATCCGAGCCGATCGGCACCCGCATCTTCGGGCCCGTGGTGCGCGAGCTGCGGGCGCGGAAGTTCATGAAGATCATCTCGCTCGCGCCGGAGGTGCTGTGATGGCCGCGCGCATTCGCAAGGGTGACCAGGTCGTTGTCATCACCGGTTCGGATCGCGGCAAGCAGGGCGAGGTGCTCAGCGTGCTGCCGACCGCCGGGCGTGCGGTGGTGCGCGGGGTGCGCATCGCCAAGCGGCACACCAAGCCGCGCGGCGCCGGCGAGCAGGGCGGGATCATCGAGCGCGAGGCGTCGATCGACCTGTCCAACCTGAAGCTGGTCGATCCCAAGAGCGGCAAGCCCACCAAGGTCGGGTTCCGGGTGCTCGAGGGCGGCCGCAAGGTCCGCGTCGCCAAGGCGACCGGACAGATCATCGAAGGCTGAGGAGGCAGGACATGTCTGAGGCCAGCGAGACGAACGCGACCGAAGCCACCGCCGCGCGGGCGTTGCCGCGCATGCGGCAGCGCTATGAGAACGAGATGCGGGCGAGCCTGCGCGAGCAGTTCGGCTACAAGAACGTGATGCAGGTGCCGCGCCTGGAGAAGATCGTCATCAACATGGGCGTGGGCGAGGCAGCCGGCGACCAGAAGAAGCTCGACGCCGCGGTCGGCGAGATGATGCTGATCGCCGGCCAGAAGCCGGTCAAGACGATCGCCAAGAAGGCCATCGCCGGCTTCAAGATACGCGAGGGCCTGCCGATCGGCTGCAAGGTGACGCTGCGCCGCACGCGGATGTACGAGTTCCTCGACCGGCTGGTGACGATCGCGATGCCGCGGGTGCGCGACTTCCGCGGGCTCGCCGCCAACAAGGGCTTCGACGGCCGCGGCAACTTCGCCATGGGTCTCAAGGAGCAGATCGTGTTCCCGGAGATCAACTACGACAAGGTCGACCAGATACGCGGCATGGACATCATCTTCGTCACCAGCGCCAGGACCGACGCCGAGGCGAAGGCGCTGCTCAAGGCGTTCGACCTGCCGTTCGCGGCTTAGGCGACGTCACGACTGAATTCGAATTGGAAAACCGCCGGGCGCGCCCGGCAGGTTCCGGAGGGTAGAACAAGGCATGGCCAAGACATCCGCCGTCAACCGCAACCTCAAGCGCAGCGCGATGGCCGCGCGCGACAAGGGCAAGCGGGTCGCGCTCAAGAACATCGTCATGGACCGCACGCTCCCGGTCGAGGACCGGTTCGAGGCATCGATGAAGCTGGCGCAGCTGCCGCGCAATGGTGCCCGCGTGCGCGTCAAGCTGCGCTGCAAGGTCACCGGTCGTTCGCGCGCGAACTATCGCAAGTTCGAAGTGTGCCGCATCGTGCTGCGCGACCTGGCCAGCAGCGGCCAGATCCCGGGCATGGTCAAGTCGAGCTGGTAAGGGAGACGACCCATGTCTATGTCTGATCCCCTGGGCGACATGCTCACCCGCATCCGCAACGCGCAGCGCAGCCGGCATGCCGCCTGCGTGGCGCCGGCCTCTAAGCTGCGCGCCAACGTGCTGGAGGCGCTGCGCCGCGAGGGCTACATACGCGGCTTCAAGGCCGAGGAGCTGCGTCCGGGCATCGCCCAGCTGCGCATCGAGCTCAAATACACCGACGGCGAGCCGGTCATCAAAGAGATCCATCGCGTCTCCAAGCCGGGACGCCGGGTCTATTCCAAGATCAGGGAGCTGCCGCGGGTCTATGCCGGCCTCGGCGTCTCCATCCTGTCGACGCCGCGCGGCGTCCTGAGCGATGCAGAGGCTCGCGCCGCCAATGTCGGCGGCGAGGTCCTGTGTCGCGTCTTCTGAGGGGGGCATCATGTCACGCGTAGGCAAATACCCCGTCGAGATCCCGCAGGGCGTGCAGGTCGCGATCGAGGGCAGCGTCCTGACCGCCACCGGCAAGCTGGGCGCGCTGCGCCTGCCGCTGTCGGAGCACGTCGAGACCACCGTCGAGGAGAACCGCGTCAGCGTGGTGCCGCGCAGCAAGGCGGCGCCCTCGCGCATGATGTGGGGCACCACGCGGGCGCTGGTGGCGTCGATGGTGCGCGGCGTCTCGACCGGCTACAGCAAGACGCTGGAGGTCACCGGCACCGGCTACCGTGCGTCGGTGCAGGGCTCCAACCTGGTGATGAACCTCGGCTACTCGCACGACATCGTCTACGCGATCCCATCGGGCATCAAGATCACCACGCCGCGTCCGACCGCGGTGACGATCGAGGGCATGGACAAGCAGCGCGTGGGCCAGGTGGCGCTCGACATCCGCAACTTCCGCCCCCCGGAGCCCTACAAGGGCAAGGGCGTGCGCTACGACACGGAAGTCATCCGCCGCAAGGAAGGCAAGAAGAAGTAATGGGCACGCAACAGGATCTGCGGGAGCGCCGGCGTATCCGCCTGCGCTTCCAGCTGCGCCGCAAGGCCGGCGGCCGTCCGCGCCTGTCGGTGTTCCGGTCGGGCAAGAACATCTACGCCCAGGTGATCGACGACGCCGCCGGCCGTACCGTCGCCGCCGCTTCCAGCCTCGACCGCGACCTGCGCGAGCGGCTGAAGTCGGGTGCGGACTCGGACGCGGCCGCCGCGGTCGGCAAGCTGGTCGCCGAGCGTGCGGTCGCCGCCGGGGTGAGCCAGGTGGTGTTCGACCGCGGCGCCTATCTCTATCACGGGCGCGTCAAGGCGCTGGCGGAGGCTGCCCGCGAGGGCGGCCTCGCCTTCTGAAGGAGTTCTCTCGCATGGCACGTGATTCGAGAGACGGCGGTCGCGGCGGTGGTCGCGAGCGCGACCGCGACGGCGACGACCTCGTCGACAAGCTGGTCACCATCAACCGCGTCGCCAAGGTGGTGAAGGGCGGACGCCGCTTCGCCTTCGCGGCGCTGGTGGTGGTGGGCGACCAGAAGGGCCGGGTCGGCTTCGGCGCCGGCAAGGCGCGCGAGGTGCCGGAGGCGATACGCAAGGCCACCGAGCGTGCCAAGCGGGCGCTGATCCGCGTGCCGATGAAGGAGGGCCGCACGCTGCATCACGACGTCGCCGGGCACTACGGCGCCGGCAAGGTGGTGCTGCGCTCGGCCGAGGCCGGCACCGGCATCATCGCCGGCGGCCCGATGCGCGCGGTGTTCGAGAGCCTGGGCATCGGCGACGTGGTGGCCAAGTCGCTCGGCAGCCGCAACCCGCACAACATGGTCAAGGCGACGTTCGACGCGCTGACCCGCTGCGCCAGCCCCCGCTCGGTGGCGAGCCGGCGTGGCAAGAAGGTGTCGGACATCCTCGGCAAGCGCGAGGGCGCGGGCGCTGAGGCGGTGGAGGGTGCGGCCCATGTCTGAGACCCTCGCGGCCCTGACCCGGCTGGTCGGCGACAAGGTGCGCGTCACCCAGACCGGATCCGGCAACGGTCAGAAGCCGGGCCAGCAGGCGACGCTGCGCGGCCTCGGACTCGACAAGATGGGCAAGACCCGCGAGCTGGAGAACACCGCTTCGGTGCGCGGCATGATCCGCAAGGTATCCCACCTGGTGAAGGTGGAGGAATAAGATGAACCTCAACGAACTGCGCGACAACGACGGCGCCCACTACCGCAAGAAGCGGCTCGGCCGCGGCATCGGCTCCGGCAAGGGCAAGACCTCCGGCAAGGGCGTCAAGGGACAGAAGGCGCGCGAGGGCGTGTCGCTGAACGGCTTCGAGGGCGGCCAGCTGCCGATCTATCGCCGCCTGCCCAAGCGCGGCTTCACCAACATCTTCCGCAAGGTCTACGCGCCGGTGAACCTGGGTGCGGTGGAGAAGGCGATCCTCGACGGCAAGCTCGATGCTGGCCAGCCCGTCGACGAGGCGGTGCTTCGCCGCGCGGGTCTGGTCGGCAGCGGCAAGTACGCGGGCATACGCCTCCTGGCCGGCGGCGAGCTGACCCGGGCGGTGTCGTTCGACGTCTCCGGCGCCTCGGCGGCCGCGATCGCGGCGGTGGAGAAGGCCGGTGGCAGCGTCAAGGTCTCGGTGCCACCGCACGTCAAGGCGACCGAGGCGGCCTGACGCGGATACCGACCCGGGCGGCCCTTGACCCGGTTCGAGCCTGCGCCTTTAAAATCCTCTACCGCTGTGAATCAGAACAGGCAGCGCCTCCTCCGGGGGGCGCTGTTCTCGTGAGAAGGGATGCGCGCATGGCCTCCGGGGCCGAGCAGATGGCAGCCAACCTGAACTTCGGTGCACTGTCCAAGGCGACCGAACTGTGGAAGCGGATCTGGTTCACGCTGGGCGCGCTGATCGTCTACCGGATCGGCACCTACATCCCGGTGCCGGGGATCGACGCCGCGGTGATGGGTCAGCTGCTGGCGCAGCACCAGGGTGGCATCCTGGGCATGTTCGACATGTTCACCGGCGGGGCGCTCGGCCGCGCCACGGTGTTCGCGCTCAACATCATGCCCTACATCAGCGCCTCGATCATCGTGCAGCTGATGTCCTCCGCCGTGCCCTCGCTCGAGACCCTCAAGAAGGAGGGCGAGCAGGGGCGCAAGAAGCTCAACCAGTACACCCGCTACCTGACGGTGCTGATCGCGCTGTTCCAGGCCTACGGGTTCTCGGTCGGGCTGGAGGCGATGCACGGCCGCGGCGGTGCCGCCGCGGTGATCGATCCCGGCGCGTTCTTCCGCTTCTCCTGCGTGGTCACCCTGGTCGGCGGCACCATGTTCCTGATGTGGCTGGGCGAGCAGATCACCGCGCGCGGGGTCGGCAACGGCATCAGCCTGATCATCTTCGCCGGCATCGTCGCCAACCTGCCGCACGCGCTCGCGACGCTGCTGCAGCTCGGCTACACCGGCGGCCTGTCGCCGATCTTCGTCGCCGTGTTCCTGCTGATCGCGGTCGGAGTGATCGGCTTCATCACCTTGATGGAGCAGTCGCAGCGGCGGGTGACGATCCAGTATCCCAAGCGCCAGGTCGGCAACCGCATGTTCGGCGGCGACTCCACGCACATGCCGCTGAAGGTCAACACCTCCGGCGTGATCCCGCCGATCTTCGCCTCTTCGGTGCTGCTGATCCCGGCGACCATCGCGGGCTTCGCCGCCAACGGCGGCGGCAATGGCTGGCTCGCCACCATCGGCCAGATGATCGCCCACGGGCAGCCGCTCTACATGCTGCTGTACGCCGCGATGATCATCTTCTTCTCGTTCTTCTATGCGGCGGTCACCTTCAACCCGGTCGAGACCGCGGACAACCTGCGCAAGCAGGGCGGCTTCCTGCCCGGGATCCGTCCTGGCGCCAACACCGCCGCCTTCCTCGACCGCATCCTGACCCGGCTGACCACGATCGGCGCGCTCTACCTGGTGGTGGTGTGCCTGCTGCCGGAGATCCTGATCAGCCGCTACAACGTGCCGTTCTATTTCGGCGGCACCAGCCTGATCATCATCGTCTCGGTGGCGATGGACACCCGCGCGCAGATCACCTCGCACCTGCTGGCGCACCAGTACGAGGGGCTGATCCGCAAGTCGCGCGGCCGGACGAGGATACGATGAACCTGATCTTCCTGGGGCCGCCCGGGGCCGGCAAGGGGACACAGGCGAAGCGGCTGGAGCGCGCCTACGGCATCGCGCAGATCTCCACCGGCGACATGCTGCGTGCCGAGGTCGCCGCCGGCAGCGAGATCGGACTCAAGGCCCGCGCGATCATGGACGCCGGCGGGCTGGTGCCGGACGAGGTGATCATCGCCATGCTGGGCGCTCGCATCCGGCAGCCCGACTGCGCGAGGGGCTTTATCCTGGACGGCTTCCCGCGCACCGAGGCGCAGGCCGACGCGCTGGACGCGCTGATGGCGGGGTTGGGCCTGAAGATTGACGCCGTACTGGCGCTGCAGGTCGACGAGCCGGAACTGGTCGAGCGCATCGCCGGGCGCTTCACCTGCGCCACCTGCGGCGCCGGCTACCATGACAGCTTCAAGCGGCCGCGCGTGGACGGCACCTGCGACGTGTGCGGCGGCCACCAGTTCATACGGCGCGCCGACGACAAGCGGGAGACCGTGGCGGCGCGCCTCCAGGCCTTCCGCCATCAGACCACGCCGATCCTGCCGCACTACCAGGCGCAGGGGCGGCTGTTCGACATCGACGGGATGGCCGGCATCGATGACGTGAGTGCCGCGATCGACGCGGCGATCCGCGAGGCGACACACGAAGACTTGATCCCGCGCGATTGACTCGTCAGGCGCTGCACGTATAGTGCGCGCCCTCAGCCCGGTCCGTGCTGCGGCGTTTCACGCTGCGCGGGGCTGGTCCCTATCCGATCCTCCGCCGCACAGGACGACGATGCAGCGGACGACGATGCAGCCCTGACGGGCAGAGCTTTACTGCCCGGCTGCGGCCGGGCGCACGAGGAGTGACTGGCGTGGCGCGTATTGCCGGCGTGAACATCCCGACCAACAAGCGGGTTCTGATCGCCCTGACCTACATCTTCGGCATCGGGCCGGCCAAGGCGCGTGCCATCTGCACGAACCTGTCGATCCCCGACGAGCGCCGGGTCAACGAGCTCTCCGACGACGAGGTGCTGCGGATACGCGAGCTGATCGACCGCGAGTTCCGGGTGGAGGGCGACCTCCGGCGCGAGCTGGCGATGAACGTCAAGCGCCTGATGGATCTCGGCTGCTATCGCGGCCTGCGGCATCGTCGCGGGTTGCCGGTGCGCGGCCAGCGCACCCACACCAATGCCCGCACCCGCAAGGGCAAGGCGGTGGCGATCGCCGGCAAGAAGAAGGCCACCAAGTAGCGGCGGCCTAGGCGCCCGACGCGACCACGCGCTCCAGCATATAGTCAGGACGGACAGACCATGGCGAAAGCCGCCGCAGCACCGCGCGTTCGCAAGAAAGAACGCAAGAACATCATCTCCGGCGTGGCGCACGTGCTGTCCACGTTCAACAACACGATGATCACCATCGCCGACGCGCAGGGCAACGCCATCGCGTGGTCGTCCTCCGGCAGCCAGGGCTTCAAGGGCTCGCGGAAGTCAACGCCGTACGCCGCCCAGGTAGCCGCCGAGGATGCCGGTCGCAAGGCGCGCGAGCACGGCATGGAGACGCTGGAGATCGAGGTGTCGGGTCCGGGGTCCGGACGCGAGAGCGCGCTGCGCGCGTTGCAGGCGGTGGGCTTCTCGATCACCGCGATCCGCGACATGACGCCGATCCCGCATAATGGCTGCCGTCCGCGCAAGCGCCGTCGGGTCTGAGCGGGCGATACGATGACCGGCCCGGGTACCGCCGGGCCTGCTTCCTGAGTTACCGGCCTTGTCCGAGAGGACAGGGTCATGGCCGTCGCTCCCGCGAGCGACGCCTCGTTGAGAAAGGCCACCACCTTGGTGCTCCAGAAGAACTGGCAGTCCCTGATCAAGCCGGAAAAGCTGGAAGTCGAGCCGGGTGCCGAGCCCGCGCGCACCGCGACCGTGGTCGCGGAGCCGTTGGAGCGCGGCTTCGGTATGACGCTCGGCAACGCGATCCGGCGCATCCTGCTCTCCTCGCTGCAGGGTGCGGCGGTGACCGCGCTGCAGATCGACGGCGTGCTGCACGAGTTCTCCTCGATCGCCGGCGTGCGCGAGGACGTCACCGACATCGTGCTCAACATCAAGCAGCTCGCACTTCGCATGCACGGCGAGGGGCCCAAGCGGATGGTGCTCACCGCGACCGGTCCTGGCGAGGTGCGCGCGAGCCAGATCCAGGTCGGTCACGACATCGAGGTGATGAACCCCGACCTGGTGATCTGCACGCTCGATGACGGCATCAAGCTCGGCATGGAGTTCACCGTCAATCTCGGCAAGGGCTACGTGCCGGCCGCCGCCAACCGTCCGGAGGACGCGCCGATCGGCCTGATCCCGATCGATGCGATCTACTCGCCGGTGCGCCGCGTCTCGTACAAGGTGGAGCCGACCCGCGTCGGCCAGGTCACCGACTACGACAAGCTGCTGCTGACCGTTGAGACCAACGGCGCGGTCAGCCCGGAGGACGCGGTGGCGCTCGCCGCCCGCATCCTGCAGGACCAGCTGCAGCTGTTCATCAACTTCGACGAGCCGCGCCCGGTGCGTCCGGAGGAGCCGCAGGACGACCTGCCGTTCAACCGCAACCTGTTGCGCAAGGTCGACGAGCTCGAGCTGTCGGTGCGTTCGGCGAACTGCCTGAAGAACGACAACATCGTCTATATCGGCGACCTGGTGCAGAAGACCGAGCAGGAGATGCTGCGCACGCCGAACTTCGGCCGCAAGTCGCTCAACGAGATCAAGGAGGTCCTCACCTCCATGGGGCTGTCGCTGGGCATGAACGTGCCGACCTGGCCGCCCGAGAACATCGAAGATCTCGCCAAAAGGCTCGACGAGCCGTTCTGATCCCCGCCGCCGCTACGGCCAGCGAAGCAAGACCACAGGAAGCCTGAACCATGCGTCACGGGGTTGCCGGCCGTAAGCTCGGCGTCACATCCTCCCATCGCCTCGCGATGTTCCGCAACATGGCGGTGGCGCTCATCAAGCATGAGCAGATCACCACCACCCTGCCCAAGGCCAAGGAACTGCGCCCGGTCGCCGAGAAGCTGATCACGCTCGGCAAGCGCGGTGGCCTGCACGCTCGCCGGCAGGCCTACGCGCAGCTGCGGGACGACGTGATCGTGACCAAGCTGTTCTCCACCATCGCCGACCGCTACAAGACCCGCGCCGGCGGCTACACCCGCGTGCTACGCGCCGGCATGCGCCACGGCGACGCCGCCGACATGGCCGTGATCGAGCTGATCGACCGTGACGTGTCCGCCAAGGGTCAGGACAGCGGCCCTCGTCCGGTCACGCCGGACTTCGAGGACGGCCTGCAGGCCTAGGCCACACCGGCCGGCCCGCCACCGCGGGAAGCCCGGCTTCTCCGGGAGGGTTGCTCCCCGCGTGACCCTCCAGGTTGCCCTCACCCATCGCACCTCCTACCGCTACGACCGCCCCGTCAGCCTCGGTCCGCAGACCATCCGCCTGCGGCCGGCGCCGCACGCGCGCACGCCGATCCTGTCCTACGCGCTGAAGATCGAGCCGGACGGCCATTTCCTGAACTGGCAGCAGGACCCGCAGGGCAATTTCCTCGCCCGGGTGGTGTTCCCCGACCGGGTCGCGCGGTTCGAGGTGACCGTCGACCTCCTGGCCGACATGGCGACCATCAACCCGTTCGACTTCTTCCTCGAGCCGGAAGCGGAGCGCTGGCCGTTCGCGTACGACCCGGTGCTGGACGCCGAGCTGCTGCCGTTCCGCACGCCGCTGCCGGCCGGCCCGCAGCTGCGCGACCTGCTGCAGATCCTGCCGCGCGAGAGCCAGCCGACCGTGCCGATGCTGGTGGCGCTGAACGCGCGGCTTCGCGACCGGGTCGAGTACGTCGTGCGCCTGGAGCCCGGCGTGTGGAGCGCCGACGAGACGCTGGCGCAGGGCCGTGGCTCGTGCCGCGACTCCGCCTGGCTGCTGGTCCAGGTGGCGCGCCATCTCGGGCTCGCCGCGCGCTTCGTCTCCGGCTACCTGATCCAGCTCAGGCCCGACCCGGACACCCAGGGCGACGGCCCGCAGGGTGCGTCCGCCGACTTCACCGACCTGCATGCCTGGGCGGAGATCTACCTGCCTGGCGCCGGCTGGATCGGCTTCGACGTCACCTCGGGCCTGCTCGCCGGCGAAGGCCATATCCCGCTCGCGGCGAGTCCGGAGCCGGCTTCCGCCGCCGCGATCAGCGGTTGGGTCGGCCCCTGCGAGACGCGGTTCGACTTCGCCATGGGCGTGACACGCCTCCTCGAGACGCCGCGCAGCACGCTGCCGTACGACGACGCCACCTGGCAGGCGATCCTGGATCGCGGCGACGCGGTCGACCGGCTGCTGGCCGAAGCCGACGTGCGGCTCACCATGGGCGGCGAGCCGACCTTCATCGCCGCCGGCGACCCGGACGCCGAGGAGTGGAACAGCACCGCCCTCGGCCCGACCAAGCGCCGGCTGGCCGGGCGGCTGATCCGTCGGCTGGCAGAGCTGTGGTCGCCGGGAGCGGTGCTGCAGTATGCCCTCGGC
>CAXTOE010000021.1:0-5935 GCA_964245685.1 uncultured Acetobacteraceae bacterium
GCCTTGGGGCCGAGCACGCAGAGCAGGGTGGCGTCGCCGCCGTCGTCGAGGATCAGGTTCGGGTAGCCGCCGTCCGCCCACTCGAAGATCTTGTGCGCGTAGTCCCAGTACTCCTCCAGCGTCTCGCCCTTGATGGCGAACACCGGGGTGCCCGCGGCGGCGATGGCGGCGGCGGCGTGGTCCTGGGTGGAGAAGATGTTGCACGACGACCAGCGCACGGTGGCACCGAGCGCCGTCAGGGTCTCGATCAGCACCGCAGTCTGGATCGTCATGTGCAGGCAGCCGGCGATACGGGCGCCGCGCAGCGGCTGGCTCTCGCCGAACTCCTCGCGCAGCGCCATCAGCCCGGGCATCTCGCCCTCGGCGATCGAGATCTCCTTGCGGCCCCAGCCGGCGAGGCTCAGGTCCTTGACCTTGTAGTCGGCATCGTACTCGGCGTGGACCGCAGCGCTGCTCATGGCGATGATTTCATCCTGCTACTGTAAGAATTGCGCCTTGGCTATACAGGTTGGCATGGCCAGAGGGAACCGCGATCAGCGGCAGGGTCAGGCGGAGCGGCGCTTCGGGCGCGGCTTGCCGGGCTTGGGCCGGGCGGCGGCGGCGGCCGGCTTGGCGCCGCGACGCTTGGTGGCACCGGGCGTCGGCGCGTCCTCGCCGAGGCTGCGGCGCAGTGCCGCCATCAGGTCGACCACGTTGTCGCGCGGCTCCGGCTCCGGCTCCGGCTCCGGGGCGATCCCGTGCAGCTTGTCCTCGATCACCCGGCGCAGCCGAGCCTCGTAGCGGTCCTCCATGTCCTGCGGCGCGAAGGCGGCGGTCTGGCGGTCGATCAGCTGTGTGGCCAGCGCGATCATCTCCTGATCCGGCTTGCCGCCATGGAGGTCGCCGAACAGCGTCCTGGGTGCGGTGATCTCGCGCATGTCGTGCAGCGTGTGCAGCACCAGCCCGTCGCCCAACGGCGTGATCGCCACCGCACGCTCGCGTCGCGCGATCACCAGGCGCGACAGCGCGACGCGGCCGGTGCGGCTGATCGCCTCGCGCAGCACCACGTAGACGTCGTCCTGGCGGTCGCGGGCGTGGCTGTCGGGTGCGAGGTAGTAGCTGGTGTCGTAGTAGATCGGGTCGATGCTGTCGCGGTGCACGAACTTGTCGATGGTCAGCACGCTGGAGCTGTCGATGCGGGCGCGCTCGAAATCCTCGTCGTCGAGCAGGACGTACTTGTCGCGCTCGAACTCGTAGCCGCGCTTGAGATCGCGCCGCGCGATCTCGGCGTCGGTCTCGGCGTCCAGGGTCACCATGCGCACCCGATGGCCGGTGGCCGGGTTGATGAAGTGGAAGTGCAGGGACTCCGCGGCCAGCCGCACGCTGTAGAGCGCGATCGGGCAGGAGACGAGGGCGAGGCGCAGGCTGCCGCGCCAGATCGGGTGGTCGGCCATGCGGGTCAGTCCTGCCGGAGGTTGAGCTCGCGCCGGTCGGCGTCGAAGCGGCGCCACGGATCGGCGCCGCGCAGCCGTGCCGATACCGTGCGGATGGTGAAGCGGCCGGGATCGAGCCCGTCCGCCACTTCGCGCCAGGAGAGCGGCGTCGCCACCGTGGCACCCGGTCGGGCGCGCGGCGAGTATGAGGCGATCGCGGTGGAACCGAGCCCGTTGCGCAGCCAGTCGACCAGGATCCGCCCGGCGCGCCGGTTCTTGCGCGTGGTCGAGACGTAGCGATCCGGGGCGTCACGCTCCAAGCCCTCGGCGAAGCGCCGGCACCAGAGGCGGACCGCCGCCCAATCGGCGGTGGTGCGCACCGGCGCCAGCACGTGCAGGCCCTTGCCGCCGCTGGTGCGAGGATAGGCGGCGAGACCGTGCAGCTTCAGGCGCCGCCGCACCTCGTGGGCGGCCACGATCACGTCGGCGAACGGCGTGCCGTCGCCCGGGTCGAGGTCGAACACCAGCCGATCGGCGTGCCCGGCATCTGCCTCGGTCGCGCCCCAGCTATGCAGCTCGATCGCCGCGATCTGGGTGGTGGCGACCAGGCCGCCGCGATCCGATAGGGCGAGGTAGGGCGCGTCGTCGAAGCTCGCCTCGCGTATGGCGTCGGGCATGCCCCGGGTCTTGTGCTTCTGGAAGAAGTGCTCGCCCTCGATGCCGTCCGGACAGCGCACGAAGGCCAGCGGCCGGCCGACGATGCCGGGTGCGGCGTGCGCGCCGATGGCGTCCCAGTAACCGGCGAGATCCGCCTTGCTGATCCCATCGCCTGCCTCGCCCGCGGGCCAGAGCAGGCGGTCGGGGTGGGTCAGGCGCTGTCCGCCGACCTCGCGCGTGCCACGCAGGCGCGGCGCGCTGGCGATCACCACCCGAGACGCGGGACGTGCCTCATCGGCCGACTTGTCCTCCCGCAGGCCGAGAAAGCTCGCGTGACGCAGCATGCCGTCGGCGGTGAAGCCGGCGAAGCGGATCTCGGCCATCAGCTCCGGCCTGACCCAGAGCGCGCCCTTCGGCGCCTCCTCGCCGTTCAGCAGCCCGCGCGGCCGCGTCCGGCTGGAGAGCGGCTGCAGCTTCTCGTGCAGCAGGCGCAGCGAGGCGGCCGAGAAGCCGGTGCCGACCCCGCCGATGAAGCGCAGCCCGCCGGCCTCGTCGATGCGGCCGAGCAGCAGCGCGCCGAGATGGGCGCGGCTGCCCTTCGGCGGCGTGGCGCCGAGGATGACGAACTCGTCGCGATCCTCGCATTTCAGCTTCAGCCAGTCCGACCCACGCCCGGCGCGATACGGCGCGTCGAGACGCTTGCAGACGATGCCCTCCAGCCCCGCCTTGCAGGCCTCGGTGCGCACCCGCGCGGTCTCGGAGGTGAGGTGCTCGCTGATCCGGATCGGGCCTCCGTCCGGCGCGGCATCCAGCAGCTCGGCCAGCGCCTGCTTGCGGTCGCGCAGCGGCCACGGACGCAGGTCGGTGCCGTCGCGGTGCAGCAGGTCGAAGGCGTAGAACCACAGCCGGCCGGTGCGGCCGTCGGCGAGTGCCGCCTGCAGGGCGGCGAACGAGCTGCGTCCCTGCCGGTCGAGCGCCACCAGCTCGCCGTCGAGCATGGTCATGCGCACCGGCAGCGCGGCCACCGCGCGCGCGAGCGACGGCACCCGCGCGGTCCAGTCGAGCCCGTTGCGGGTGATCAGCGCGACCTGCCCGTCCTGCTTGCGGCACAGCATGCGATAGCCGTCGAACTTGATCTCGCTGATCCAACCGGGACCGGAGGGCGGCGTCGAGACCAGGGTGGCCAGCTGCGGCGCCTGCTTCTCGGGCAGGCTGCGGAGCGGCCCGGACGCTGCGCATGGCGCCGCTGGTTCATCGGGTGCTGCCGGCCGTCCCCGCTCCAGCGCCGCGGCGTCCGCGCCGTCCGCCACCTCGGCATCGTGCTCCTTGATCAGCAGCCAGTTCTCCGCCCGCTCGCCGGGCTTCGGCTTGAGCCGCACCAGCACGAAGCCGCCGCGCAGGCGATGGCCGTCCAGGGTGAACTTCAGCTCGCCGCGACGCAGGTCCGCGTTCGGGTCGTCTCCCAGCGGCGCCCAGTGCCCCCGGTCCCACAGCTCGACGGCACCCGCGCCGTAGTTGCCGTCGGGGATGGTGCCCTCGAAGCCGGCATAGTCGACCGGGTGGTCCTCGACATGCACCGCCAGTCGCTTGTGCCTGGGGTCCATCGACGGCCCCTTCGGCACGGCCCAGCTCCACAGCACGCCGTCCTGCTCCAGTCGGAAGTCCCAGTGCAGCCGCCGCGCCGCGTGCTTCTGCACGACGAAGATCGCCGCCCCCGACCGCGCCGCATCGGCGGCCGCCCCGGCGGGCTCGGGCGTGCGCGTGAAATCTCGCTTGCGCGCATAGGCGCGCATCGCCTTGGATCCCGACGCCCTGTTCGTTGATTCTGCGGCCATGACGGAGAAGCAACGTTGTCGGCTATGGCCGGTTGCGGCGCCTTCGTCTAACCGTAGCGCCGGCCCGGCCAACGTCGGGCGATCGCAGGAGGAGCTGTGCCATGGACAGCCAGCAGGACGCCGCCTCGGCCGATAGGCCGGCGGTCCCGGACGCCTACGCCGTCGGCGCCACCTCGGTGCTGTCGGAGCGTCGGCTGCACACGCTCAAGCACGGCGACATGTTCGGCGTGTTCGACCAGAGCGGCAACATCCTGCACGGTCCCGGCATCGCCGATGGCATCTACTTCCTCGACACCCGCCACCTCTCGGCACTCACCCTGACGCTGCAGGGCGTGCCGCCGATCCTGCTGTCCTCGGCACTGCGCGACAACAACGCCACGCTGTCGTGCGACCTGACCAACCCGGACATGAAGCTGCTGCCGGATGGCGGGATGCTCGCCCACGACCTGCTGCACCTGCGCCGCACCCACTTCCTGTGGCATCGCACCTGCTACAAGCGGCTGGTGCTGCGCAACTACGACGTCGAGCCGCGTCGCACCAGCGTCGAGATCAGCTTCATGGCCGACTTCGCCGACCTGTTCGAGGCGCGCGGCACGCCGCGTGCCCATCATGGCGAGATGGCGCCCCCGGTGCTGGAGCCGGACAGCGTGCTGCTCGCCTACGAGGGGCTGGACCATCGCGTCCGCAGCACGCGGCTGCGCTTCGAGCCGCGGCCGGACGTGCTGACCGAGAGCAGCGCGCGCTTCGAGCTGCTGCTGCAGCCCGGCACGCGCCTGGTGATCTACGTGGAGATCACCTGCCAGCCCGAGGAGCCCGCTCCGGAGGCGGTGCGGCAGCCGTGGCACGCGCCGTCGCAGGCGTTCCTGTTCTCGATGGTGGAGGCGCGCCGCTCGCTGCGCGTTGCCTCGGCCCGGGCGGCTGCGATCGCGTCGTCGAACGAGATCTTCAACGAGGCGATCCGTCGCTGCATCTGCGACATCTACATGCTGGTGACCGATAAGCCGACCGGCGCCTACCCGTATGCCGGGGTGCCCTGGTACAGCACCGCGTTCGGCCGCGACGCGCTGATCACGGCGATGCAGACGCTCTGGCTCGACCCGATGATCGCCCGCGGCGTGCTCGCCTACCTGGCGCTGCACCAGGCGGAGAAGGAGGATCCGGTCGCCGATGCGGAGCCGGGCAAGATCCTGCACGAGGTAAGGCACGGCGAGATGGCCGAGCTCGGCGAGGTGCCGTTCCGGCACTATTACGGCAGCGTCGACTCGACGCCGCTGTTCGTCATGCTCGCCGGCCAGTATCTCGAGCGTACCGGCGACGTCGGCACCATCGCCGGGCTGTGGCCGCATGTCGAGCGCGCGCTGAACTGGATCGACAAGTACGGCGACCGCGACGGCGACGGCTTCGTCGAGTACGGACGACGCAACGAGAACGGCCTGGCCAACCAGGGCTGGAAGGACAGCTTCGACTCCATCTTCCACGCCGACGGCGCCCTGGCCGAGGGGCCGATCGCGCTGTGCGAGGTGCAGGGCTACGTCTACGCCGCCAAGCAGGCGGCCGCCGCGATGGCGCGTCGCCTCGGCCACAGCGCGCGCGCCCACCGCCTGGAGCGGGAGGCGGAGACGCTGCGCATCGCGTTCAACGACACGTTCTGGTGCGAGGAGCTCGGCACCTACGCGATCGCACTCGACGGCCACAAGCGCGCCTGCCGGGTGCGCTCCTCCAACGCCGGCCACACCCTGATGACCGGCATCGCGACGCCAGACCGCGCGGAGCGGGTGGTGGCCGGCCTGATGGGCCGCGCCTTCTTCTCGGGGTGGGGGATACGCACCATCCCGGCAGGAGAGGCGCGCTACAACCCGATGGCCTACCACAACGGATCGGTCTGGCCGCACGACAACGCCCTGATCGGGCTTGGTCTGGCACGCTACGGCTTCAAGGACGAGGCGGCGCGCCTGTTCAGCGCCCTGTTCGACGCCGCGCTGCCGGGCGAAGCCGCAGAACAGCTCCGGCAGGCGACGCAGGTCGGCATAG
>CAXTOE010000021.1:5945-8280 GCA_964245685.1 uncultured Acetobacteraceae bacterium
AGCTGTTCTGCGGCTTCGCCCGGCAGCGCGGCGAAGGTCCGGTACGCTATCCGGTGGCCTGCTCGCCGCAGGCGTGGGCGGCGGCGACGCTGCCGAGCCTGCTGCAGGCGACGCTGGGGCTGAGCTTCGACCCGGCCAGCGGCACCGTGCATTTCGACACGCCGCGGCTGCCTGCCTTCCTGCAGGAGATGACGCTCTACAATCTGTCGGTGGACGATGCGCGGGTGACCGTGCACCTGTCGCGGGTCGGGACGGAGGTGGCGATCAACGTGCTGGAGCGGGAGGGCACGATCCGGGTGCAGACCACGAGCTGAACCCTGGCGCGGGCCGCGGGGGCATCACTGTTGCAAATCTGCACAGGTAGATCCGGAAAGCACAAGTTCGCGCGTTATCACGTTCTCGTGCAGTTCCAGGTTTCTTATCAGGAGAGTATTGTCTCCGGGCTCGCAGACGAACGGTTCGACCACAACGTACTTCATAGCATCGAGAGCTCTTGAGCCAGTTCACCGGCTGAAGAGCCCTTTCATGCGACGTCGTGCGTATTGGTCTTTGCTTATCAGCTACAGCACGTGTTCGACCTGGGGCTGTGCCGATACATGATGGAATACCAGATGACGGGATCAACGCAAGGTCTGCCGGACGGTCGCGTGCCGCTTGTCAGCATCGGTCTGCCGGTCTTCAACGGCGAGGCGTACGTCGCCGAAGCGACCCGCTCAGTGCTGTCGCAGACCATGCCCGATCTGGAACTGATCATCTGCGACAACAGCTCCAGCGACGGCACGCAGGCGATCTGCGAGGGCTTCGCCGCCTCGGACGGAAGGGTGCGCTACGTTCGCCACCCGCGCAATCTGGGGGCGGGCCCGAACTACGACCATTGCTTCCACCTCGCCCGCGGCACCTACTTCAAATGGGCGGCGCACGACGACATGCTGGCCACCAACTATCTCGAGCTCGCGGTCGCGGCACTGGAGGCGCGGCCGGACGCCGTACTCTGCACCGTCGGCATACGTGAGATCGGGCCGAACGGAGAGACGCTGCGCGTCTTCGCCAACGAGTTCCCGCGCGCCGGATCCGCATCGACGGCCACCCGCTTCGGCGGCGTGATCCATACCCGCCACCAGTGCGAGGACTTCTTCGGGCTGTACCGCCGGCAGTCCCTGGTCGGCTCGGGGCTGCATGACAATTACAGCGGGTCGGATCGCGTGCTGCTGGCCGAGATGGCGCTGCGCGGCCCCTGGGTCAGCGTGGCCGAGCCACTGTTCCTGCATCGCGAACACGACAAGCGCTACACGCGCGCCGTGCTGCTGGTCGATCCGAAGCAGGCGGCGCTGTGGCAGAACACCAGCGGCTCGGCCAAGCCGCGCAACACCATGTTCAACTGGGGCGTCTACCGCCGCTACTGGGGGCTGGTGAACAGGAACACGCTGACCCGGGCGGATCGTGCGGCCTGCTACGGCCAGCTCGTGGTCTGGTGGAGCACCGACGGCCATTTCGGCGACGTCGTGCGCGACGTGGCTCAGACCATCGACCCGCGGCTGTATCGCGGGCTGCGCACGCTCAAGCGCGCCGTGCTGGGCAGCAGCCGCAAGGCGCCGCCGGGCAGCCTGCCGTCTAGCGACGCCGGACCGATTGTCTCAGCCGAGAGATGAGGTCCCGCGGCGTCAGCACCAGCAGCGCCGCCGGGTAGGACAGCAGCCCGACGATGATCTTCGCAGCCAGCACCACGACGAAAGGCAGGCCGGTCAGCATGACCCCGGTCAGCAGAACAGCGGCGGCCATGACCAGCACCGCACCGAGCGGCGCCAGCGCCGCGCGGACCACGATCCCGGCGGCGCCGGGGATCTGCGCCCGCACGAAGGCGATGACCAGCGGCGCGGACAGCGCGGTGACGATCAGGTTCGCCCAGGCGATCGCGACCACCCCGCCCAGCCAGGCCGCCGGAAGGCTGCACAGCAGGCGCGCGACCATGATGATGACGCTGTACCGCACCGGGATGTCCGGACGGCCGCGCGCGTTGATCGCCGCCGTCAGCAGATAGTTCGAGGAATGCGCGATACCCGACAGCGAGACGATCGCCAGCAGCGGCACCGCCGGCATCCATTTCGCGTTCAGCAACGTGCCCACGATCTCCCGGCTGGTGACGGCAAGGCCCACGAAGATCGGCAGCGCCACGATGGCGACGCCGCTCATGAAGTCGCGCAGCGTCTCGCGGAAGCGCTGGTGTTTCTTAGCGCGCCAGCCGTCCTACTTGCTGCGCTGCTCCTGCTCGTTGCTGCACGTGCCGTCGCGCGAACGTCGCCCAGTGCTGGGCCGCACGCCCCGACGCTTGACGTAA
>CAXTOE010000021.1:8290-16427 GCA_964245685.1 uncultured Acetobacteraceae bacterium
GTCTGAAGCAGCTTCTGCGGGCGAAGCGCTCGATGTCGTTCTGCCGCTCGCTGAACACCGGAAAGGCGACGCGTCCGACCACGCCGGAGAAGCCGTTTATCAGGGCGCTGCTGATCCGTTCCGCCAACGAATAGATACCCACGGCCGCGGCACCGAGGAACAGGCTGGCGGAGAAGCGGTCGACCTGCATGACGACGAAGCCGAGCATCTGGTTGCCGACGCGGTGCCGTCCGAAGGCGATGATGTTGGACGCCGCCTGGCCGGTGACATGCAGGCCCGGCCAGATACGGCTCACCGGCATGACCAGCATCGCCTCCAGGATTCGCGCCGCCAGGTAGTAGCCGACCAGGCTGTTTGCGCCGAAGCCGCGGCGGGCCAGCAGCACGGCGACCGCGAACCCCGCGATCTGCGAGATGACCGTGCGTATCGCCAGAGTTCGGAACTGCAGCTCGCGCTGCAGGATGCCGTGATAGGTCGCGGTGATGCCCACGAACGGCAGGCAGATCGCCAGCAGCGGCAGCACGTGGCGCAACGGTGGTGCGGCGAACAGCGCCGCGAGCGGCCAGGCGCTGGCGGCGAGCACCAGGCCGGCGAGCGTTCCCAGGCCGAGCAGCAGCCAGAACGTGGTGTCGAAATGTTCGGCGTCGATGGTCTCGCGCTGGATCAGGGCATCGGAAAACCCGTCGAGCAGCAGCGTCATCATCAGCGTCATGGCGAGCAGCGCCATGGTCATGACGCCCACCGCGGCCGGACCGATGATGTTGCCGATCACGATGAAGACGAGCAGCGCGGTGACCTGCTGTGTCCAATAATCGAGAGCAGACCAGCCGGCGCTACCCAACGCACTGCGACGTCCCATTCGTTCTTCACGCGCACCATCAGGGGGCCATACACATGCGGTAGGTTTTGTGATACTGCAAGCTACGATGCTCGCGTGGGTGTCGCGCGGACGGTTCCGCCGTGGCTCACACGAGACCTGTCTAGGCCTGAGATCAACCGCATCGGTCGTTGCGACATCTCCTCAAATTCTAAGCGGTGAACCCATGAAAGTTGCGATACTGGCCGGCGGAAAAGGCACCCGGATCGTCGAGGAGACGGAGATCAGGCCCAAGCCCATGGTCGAGATCGGCGGCATGCCGATCATCTGGCACATCATGCGGCACTACGCGCACTACGGTCACAAGGATTTCGTCATCGCGCTGGGCTACAAGGGCCAGTACATCAAGGACTACATCCTCAAATACAGCTCGCTGCACTCCGACCTGCATGTCAGCCTGCGTACCGGGGAGGTGACCCGTCGCAACGGGCTCGCGCCGGACTGGGAAGTCAGCCTGGTCGATACCGGCCTCGAGACCCAGACCGGCGGCCGCATCAAGCAGCTCGCCCCGCTGATCGGCCAGGAAACCTTCATGCTGACCTGGGGCGATGGCGTCTCGGACGTCGACATCAACAAGCTGCTCGCCTTCCATCGCGCCCACGGCAAGCTCGCCACCATCACCGCGGTGCGGCCGCCGGCACGCTACGGCCATCTGGATTTCGACGGCGACCGGGTCTGCGAGTTTAACGAGAAGCCGATGGCGGCCGAAGGCTGGATCAACGGCGCGTTCTTCGTACTCGAGCCCGAGATCTTCAACTATATCGATGACGATACGACCCAGTGGGAGCGCGAGCCGCTGCAGCGCCTCGCCCAGGACGGCCAGCTGATGGCCTACAAGCACGACCAGTTCTGGCAGTGCATGGACACCCTGCGCGACAAGTATCTGCTCGAGAGCCTGTGGCAATCCGGCAAGGCGCCTTGGAAAACCTGGGCCGGCGCGTGAGGAGCCGCAGCACATGAAGATCCTCGTCACCGGACATCGCGGCTATATCGGCTGCGCCCTGGTTCCGCTGCTGCAGCAGGCCGGCCATGAAGTCGTCGGGCTGGACAGCGACCTGTATCGCCGCTGCACCTTCTCGGGCACGATGGCCGAGATCAGGTCGATCGACCGCGACGTCCGCGACGTCACCGCCGGCGACCTGGAAGGCGGCTACGACGCGGTGATGCATCTCGCCGGGCTGTCGAACGATCCGCTCGGCGACCTCGACCCGGACCTGACGATCGCGATCAACCACGACGCCACCGTCAAGCTGGCGCGGCTGGCGCGCAGCGCGGGCATTCCGCGCTTCATCTTCTCGTCCTCCTGCAGCCTGTACGGCGCGGCCGGCGACAACTTCGTCGACGAGACGGCGGGGGCCAATCCGGTCACCCCGTACGGGACGGCGAAGATCATGTCCGAGCGCGCCCTGACCGAGCTCGCCACCGATGAGTTCAGCCCGACCTTCCTGCGCAACGCCACCGCCTACGGCTTCTCGCAGCGCGTGCGCTTCGACCTCGTGGTCAACAACCTGACCGCTTGGGCACTGACCACCGGGCGTGTGCTGATGAAGAGCGACGGCACGCCGTGGCGTCCGATCGTGCATATCGAGGACATCTCCCGCGCCTTCCTGGCGGTGGCAGAGGCGCCGCGCGAGCTGGTGCACCTGCAGGCGTTCAATGTCGGCCGCAACGACGAGAACTACCGCATCAGCGAGATCGCCGACGCGGTGGCGGAGCTGGTTCCCGGCTGCCGCATCGACTTCGAGCAGGGGGCGGGCCCGGACACGCGCTGCTACCGCGTCGATTGCAGCAAGATCGCCCGCGTGCTTCCCGCCTTCCAGCCGCGCTGGACCATGCGCGACGGCATCGTGCAGCTGCGCGACGCCTACATCGCGGCCGGCCTGAAGCAGGAGTGGTTCGAGGGGCCGCGCTTCAGCCGCATCGCGCATCTGCGTTTCCTGCTGGCCGGCGACGAGCTCGACCCGAAGCTGCGCTGGTCGGATGCCGGCGCCGCGCCGCACGCCCGCGAGGCGGCGGTGCTGGCATGATCACCCGCATCAAGGGCTGCCTGTCCTGCGGCTGCGAGAACCTGCACGAGATCATGTCGTTCGGCGAGACCGCACTCGCCGACCGGCTGATGAGCCAGGCACAGCTCTCCGAGCCCGAGCCGATGGCGCCGCTCGAGCTGGTGTTCTGCCCCGAATGCTCGCTGGTGCAGATCCGGCACACGGTCGACCCGGAGGTGCTGTTCTGCCGTGACTATCCGTACTTCTCCTCGGTCTCGCCGATGCTGATGAAGCATTTCCGCAGCAGTGCGGAGGACATCATGCGGATGCGCGGGCTCTCGGCGGACAGCCTGGTGGTGGAGGCGGCAAGCAACGACGGCTACATGCTCAAGCCGTTCCTGGAGGCTGGCATCCAGGTGCTGGGCATCGATCCGGCGGACGGCCCTGCCGCGGCCGCGACCAAGGCCGGCGTGCGCACGCTGAACACCTTCTTCAGCCTGCAGCTGGCAGAGAAGCTGGCGGGCGAGGGGGTCGCGGCCGACATCTTCCTGGCCAACAACGTGCTCGCCCACGTGCCGGACCTCAACGAGTTCGTCTCCGGCATACGCACCCTGCTCAAGCCCGACGGCATGGCGGTGATCGAGTGCCCGTACCTGCTCGACCTGATCGAGCATAACGAGTTCGATACGATCTACCACCAGCACCTGTGCTACTACTCGGCGACCGCACTCGACGCGCTCTTCCGGCGCAACGGGCTGTTCCTCAACGACGTCAAGCGCCTCGCCATCCATGGCGGCTCGCTGCGCCTGTTCGTCGGGCGCACCGAGGCGGTCGGACCCGCCGTGCGGGAGATGCTGGCGGCGGAGCGGGCGGCGGGGGTCACCGGCCTCGCCTACTACGAGAGCTTCGCCGACAAGGTGCGGCTGCTGCGCGAGCGGCTGACCGAGATCCTGAGCGGCATCAAGGCCGAGGGCAAGCGCATCGTCGGCTACGGTGCGGCCGCCAAGGCCAACACCCTGATGGCCTATTGCGGCATCGGCGCCGAGCAGCTCGACTATCTCGTCGACCTGAACCCGAACAAGCACGGGCGTTTCTACAGCGGCAACCATCTGCCGATCTATCCGCCGAGCAAGCTGGCCGAGGACCCGCCCGACTATCTGCTGATCCTGGCATGGAACTTCGCGACCGAGATCATGCAGCAGCAAGCGGCCTTCCGCGAGCGCGGCGGCCGCTTCATCGTGCCGGTTCCCGACCCGGTGGTCATCTGACCGTGGAAGACAGCGCCATGACCAGCCTCCCCACCTGTCCCTGCTGCGGCCAGACCGCGACCCGGCCGTTCTACCAGGTCCGCAACGTACCGGTGCACAGCGTCACGGTGCTGCGCACGCCCGAGGACGCGCGCGCCATCACCACCGGCGACATCGCCCTGTCGCTGTGCGAGCAGTGCGGCTTCGTCTTCAACTGCGCCTTCGACGGCAGCAAGCAGGACTACTTCCACGACTACGTCTCGACCCAGGCGATGTCGCCGGTGTTCAACAGCTTCCACAAGCGCCTCGCGCAGGATCTGATCGAACGCCACGGGTTGCATGGCCGCGACGTGGTCGAGATCGGCTGCGGCCAGGGCGAGTTCCTGGACCTGCTCTGCGGCATGGGCGTCAGTCGCGGCACCGGCTTCGACCCTGCCTACGAGCCGGGCCGGACCTTGCCGCCGGGCGTGCGCATCATCAAGGACGTCTACTCCTCGCGCCACGCCGAGGCCGCCGCCGACTTCATCGCCTGCAAGATGACGCTCGAGCATATCGGTGGGGTCGGCGCGTTCGTGCGCGGCGTGCGCGACGCCGCCGGCGACGATCCGCGCCGGATCGTGTTCTTCCAGGTGCCGGACGGCGACTACGTGCTGGGCGAGAACGCCTTCTGGGACGTCTATTACGAGCACTGCTCCTACTTCGCCCGCGGCACGCTCGGCTACCTGTTCGCGCGTTCCGGCTTCACGGTGACGAAGCTGCGCAGCGACTATGACGGCCAGTACCTGATGGTGGAGGGGCATCCCTCCGCGATCGGCGCCGTGCCGCCGCCGGCCGACGTGTCGCGCACCATCGCCGAGGTGCGCCGCTTCGAGCGCGAGGTGCCGCAGATCCTGTCCGATTGGTCGGCCGACCTGCGTCGTCAGAAGGCGGCCGGCAAGCGCACCATCCTGTGGGGCGGCGGCTCCAAGGCGGTCGCCTTCCTCACCACGCTCGGCATCACCGACGAGGTCGAGGCGGCGGTCGACATCAACCCGGAGAAGCATGGCAGCTTCCTGGCGGTGACCGCGCACCCGGTGATCTCGCCCGACGAGCTGCGCGGCCGGCAGATCGACCGTGTCATCGTGATGAATCCGATCTACTGTGCCGAGATCGCCGCGCAGCTCAAGAGCCTGGGTTGCGACGCCGAACTCGTTCCGGTGACGACAGTTCTGACCCGGCAGGCTGCTTAACAGGAGCATTCACCGATGGATGTCAGCGCCCCACCCTCCGCCCCCACGATCGAGAGCTTCGATGCCGTGATCGACCGGATGATCCCGGTAGAGCGGCGGATGGCGGCCAAGGACGAGTTACCCGCGCAGTTCCTAGCCGGCCAGCCCTATCCGCACGTGGTCATCGACAATTTCTTCGACCCCGAGATCCTGGAGCGGGTGACCGGGGACTTCCCGAGCCGGAGCGGTCGGGACTGGATCAAGTACGATACCGAGAACGAGATCAAGCAGACCTCGCGCGGCATCGCGGACCTGTCGGCCTTCACCCAGGCCTTCTTCATGCAGATCTGCGCCGAGCCGATGATGGGCTTCCTGCGCTACGTCACCGGCCACGCCGACTTGGTGCCGGACCCGCTGTTCCACGGCGGTGGCCTGCACGAATCCTTCCGCGGCGGCTGGCTCAACGTGCACGTGGACTGGACGCAGCATCCGGTGCTGCCGCTGGCGCGCCGGTTGAACCTGATCATCTACCTGAACCGCGACTGGGATCCCGCCTGGGGCGGCGCGCTCGACCTGTGCGACCACGTCACCAAGAAGGCCGGCGCCAGCGTCGTGCCGCTGTTCAACCGCGCGGTCATCTTCGAGACCAACGACGAGACCCTGCACGGCTTCCCCGATCCGCTCACCTGCCCGGTCGGCCAGTCGCGCAAGTCGATCTCGCTGTTCTACTGGAGCCCCGATCCGGAGGCGATCAAGAAGAGCAGCTTCATCACCTTCCTGCCGGGCAAGCGCCACACCCGCCTGAAGGCGCTGGCGCGCGCCTTCGTGCCGCCGATCACCTATGTCGCGCGCGACAGGCTGGTCGCCCTGTTGCGCGCCAGGCGCGGTGCGGGAAAGGCAAGCTGACGCCGCTCTCGCGTCCGGTCTCAGGAAACCCATCGATGACGCGGCGTGGCTACCTGCTCTCGCTCGGGTTGGTCGTATTGGCGGCGCTGCTTCTGCAGCTCGGCCTGTTCGGTGCCGGGCTGTTCCGGATCACCTCGGACGAGAGTGCGAGGATCCTCACCGCCTGGCACATGTCCTGGTCGAACGCGCTCGAGCCGTTCCTGTGGCCGCCGTTCTACAAGCTGTTCGTCGGCAGCGCCCTGAAGCTGTTCCCGTCGATCTTCATCACCCCGCGTGCTCTGGTCTGCCTCGCCGGGCTGCTCAGCCTGCTGGCGCTGGCGCGGCTCGCCACCGCCCTGTTCGGCGACCGTCGCATCAGCCTGATCGCCGTCGTCCTCGCGGTGCTGGCGCCGCAGCGGCTGCTGTTCAGCGTCGTGCCGCTGTCGGACATCTACTACTTCCTGTTCGTGATCTCGGCCGCCGCCTTCATCGCCGAGTGGATACGGGCGCAGCGCCCGGGGGCCCTGTTCCTCGGCTGCGCCTGCATGCTGCTGGCCGAGAGCGTGCGCTTCGAGGCCGGCCTGTTCGCCCTGTTCGTCGAGGTGATGCTGCTCCAACGCTGGCTGATCCGACGCGAGCTGCCGTTCCTCACCCTGTGCGGCGCCTCCGTCGTGCTGTTCATCTTCCCCGCCCTTTGGGCGCTGAATTCGTACGCCTGGTACGGATCTCTGAGCAACATCAACGTCGCGGCACAGCAGTTCATCGGCGTGTTCGGGCGCAACTACGTCTACGCGGTGAAGTGGTCGCCGCTGCGATTCTTCATCCAGGACATGATCTGGAACCCGCTGACCCTGCCCGGACTCGCGGTCCTGGTCTGGCTGTCGCTGCGCGACGCCACGATCCGGCTCTGGACGCTGCTGTTCGGCGTGCCGCTGCTGGTGTTCAGCGTCTACACGACCGTCACCTTCAGCATCCCGACCGCGGCCACCTGGCGCACCAGCGGCGTCTGGACGCTGATGATGCTGCCGTTCGACGCCTACGTCGCATGGCGGATCGGGCTCATCCTGCGCGACCGCGCACGGCTGCCGGGTCCGGCGCTGGCCGTGCTGCTGCTGCTCGCGATCCTGCCGATGGGGGTGCGCAGCCTGTGGTACACCCATGACGGGCTGCGCAACAACGAGACCCTGCACGCCCATCAGGAACACGCGCTCGCCCGCTTCCTGGACCAGGAACTGATGGCGTCGCCCGACGCGACGGTGGTGGTCGACAGCTCCACCAACCTCGACTACCTCGACGTGCTCGCCTTCTCGCGCTTCCCCGACCGGCTGCTGCTGACCGCGCAGGGCGATCCGGTGCGGATCGGCTTCTACGAGCCGATGCGCGCCGCCTACGCCGGACATGCCGACGTCGCGGGCCTGCTGACCGACCGCTTCGGCCTCGACCATGGGGGCGCCCCGCAGGCGCTGGGCGCGAACCACGTCGCCTTCCTGGTGGTGCGCAATCCGGCCTTCATCGCCGGGTTGGACAAGAATGCCAACATGGCGCGCGTCGCCGCGTTCAACGACTGGACGGTCTACGGCGTCAAGCCGATCCGCCCCCTCGCCGAGAGCTGGAGCGGCACCGCGGTCACGGCGAAGCCGCAGACGCCTCGCGAGACGCAGCACGAGACGCAGCATGCCGGCTGAAACGGTGCTGGCGCGGCCGCGTGCCGCCGGCCTGGGCGCTCACAGTACCGCCCTCGTGGCGCTGCAAGGTCCCTTCGCGCGTTGGTTGCTGTGGGCCGGCCTCGGGATGCTGCTGGTCGTGCTGTCCGGTGTCCGTCTCGACCATCCGGTCGCGCGCTACGTGCACGAGCGGCAGGTCTTCTCCCGCGACGCCCGGCGCATGGTGCACATACCCCAGCTGGTGCTCCTGGCCGCCGCCGCCGGCACCGTG